>NZ_JAPDBQ010000092.1:0-16494 GCF_027705325.1 Aeromonas sp. QDB18 | reverse complement strand
TCATGCCTCCCTCATTTTTTAGCCCTGATACTACGTGGACTGGAACTCAAATTCTCTTAAGTGAACAGCATTGCGCCGTGTCGGCGGGCTTTTTATGGCTGAAGCAAGGCGCTGGGCGCAGATGCTTCTCTCTTACAACACCTTGGCGATGGCGTCGCAGAGGGGATCAATGTTGGCGCGGGTGATGCCTGCCACGCTGATCCGGCCGGAGCCGACGATGTAGATGGCGAATTCGCTCTTGAGGCGCTCCACCTGATCCTTGGAGAGACCGGAGAAGGAGAACATGCCGTTCTGTTCGCGGATGAAGCTGAAATCCTGATTCACTCCCCGCTCGGCCAGCTTCTCCACCAGCAGCTCGCGCATCTCGCGAATGCGCACCCGCATGGCGGCCACTTCTTCCACCCACTCCGCATAAAGGGCCGGGTCGCTCACCACGGTGGTGACAACGGCGGCGCCGTGTGACGGCGGGTTGGAGTAGTTGGCACGAATGACGGTCTTCACCTGGGTGAAGGCGACGTCGGCCACCGCCTTGGTCGCGCAGACCAGGGTGAAGGCGCCGACCCGCTCGTTGTAGAGGCCGAAGTTCTTGGAGAAGGAGCTCGCCACCAGCAGCTCGTCGTGGCACTCGGCGAAGATGCGAAGGCCTTCGGCATCCTCTTCGATGCCCCGGGCGAAGCCCTGATAGGCGAAGTCAAAGAGCGGCAGCCAGCCGGCGGTGGCACTCTGCCTGGCCAGGGCGCGCCACTGCTCGGTGGTGGGGTCGATACCGGTCGGGTTGTGGCAGCAGCCGTGCAGCAGCACCAGATCCCCCGCCTGCGCGTCAGACAGGGAGGCCTGCATAGCGGCGAAGTCGAGCCCCTTGGTGGCGGCGTCGTAGTACTTGTACCACTTGACGGTCAAACCGGCCGCCTGGAACACGCTGACGTGGTTCGCCCAGGTGGGATCGGAGATCCAGATGGTCTTGGCGAGATTGTTGCGTACCACGAACTCGGCGGCGATGCGCAGGGCACCGGTACCGCCCGGCGCCTGCGCCGTCTTGGCGCGGCCGCTGGTCACCAGGGCGGCATCACGGCCGAACAGCAGTTGCTGTACGATGCGGCCGTATTCGATATTGCCTTCGATACCGAGGTAGTTCTTGGTCTTCTCGTCGGTCAAGAGCTTCTGCTCGGCTTGCTTGACGCAGTGAAGGATAGGAGTGGCACCGGTCTCATCCTTGTAGATACCGACCCCCAGATTGATCTTGTGGCTGCGAGTGTCGGCACGGAAGGCTTCGGTCAGGCCCAGGATCGGATCCGCTGGGGCGGCAACAACCTTTTCAAACATGGTATTCCCTGTAGTCCGTTGAGTTCGTTGGCTGGCAAAGTAGGTTGGCAAACAAAAGCGCCCGTCCAGGGAGCGCTTCGTCAGCTCTTTATACCACTGCCTTCCATAGGGGAAAACCGCTTTCTCGGCGCCACCTCAACCAATCCCGTGCCAATCCGGTGCCAGGGCACACACCTCGACCGATAGACCCCGATTCGACTCCACCAGATCATTGCATTGCGCCAGCAGCGCACGGGGGATACGGCTCGGCTCCCAGGGCCGACCATCCCCCAGGGGAGCCCCGTAGGCCGCCTTGATGGGCACCAGATCCCGGGGCAGCCACCAGCTCGCCGGTCTCCCCAACCGCTGGGCCAATGCCAGTACTCTGTCGACCCCGGCCGGATCCAGGGCAGTGAGGTGGCTCCAGAGGGTCTGGGGCGGCAAGGCGGCGATCAGGGGCTCCAGCGTGCCGGGATCCTCGGCGGGATACCAGACCAGCAGGGCGTCGGCGGGCAGTGGCAACTCGGCGAAGGCGCCGACGGCATCGGTCGTGATCACCCGCTGTATCTCCCCCTCTCCCCAGAGGATCTTGCCAAGCTGCGCCAGGGTGCGGGCTGGCAGCGCCACCTCCCCCAGGGTCTGGAGCCAGGGGGCGGCATCCAGCAGGGTGCCGCCGCTGAGAAACAGGCTGAACGGCCGTGTGGCCCGCAGACGAAGGGGCAGATCACTGCAAAGCCGGATCCCCTTGTCTTCGAAGTCGATCTGCTCGATGGGGCTGAAATGACCCTCCCCCTTGCGATACAGGGCCGCCAGCACCCGCTCGTTGACCCTCTCCCCCAGTTGCCAACCGTGGGATTGCAGCCACTCCTCGGGTTCCGGCGGGGCACTGGCCATCTTCGCCAGCATCAGCTCCCGAGTCAGATAGCGGTGCCCGGCAGGGGTGAGCTCATAGTGGTGATTGCCAAGGGCCAGCAGCAACTGGTTGTCCCGAAGCATGCCGATGAGCGGCTGCCATTGACGACCGCGAACAGCCTGGGGGCTGCCGCTCAGCAACTGCTGTGCCAGCGCGCGCCACTCGGGGTGGGTGAAATCGATCAAAGACATCCTTCCCTGTCGGCAAACCATCCTTCAACGAATTGAATAATCTAGCGATTTACGACGAAGGAGCCAAGGGCGGAAAAGAGACAACGTGACCTGGCGCAGCACCGGACGTCGAAAGGAAGCGAAAGAGGTGAAAGGCAGATAAAACAAAACGGCCAAGCAAGCTTGGCCGTTTCATCAACTCTTTCACGATTCCCTATGAGAGGGAGCCTTGATTAGAAGTTGTATTGCATACCAACAGTCCACTCGTCATCTTGCTGACTCAGGCCTTGGATTTTGTATTCGGTGTAAGCTTTCAGCTTGGAGTTGAAGGCGTATTCAACACCCATGGAGGTGAAATCTACGGTGTCTTCGTAAGAAGTTACACCTTCCACTTTCGCTTCAGCGAAGTTGTAGCCAGCCAGGAAGGTCCAGGCGTCTACGTTGTAGGAAGCAGCCAGCTCGTAGCCACGCGCCTTGGCATCGTTGAAGCCGTCGAACTTGTAGGTGGATTCGTTATACAGGGCAGCGAAGTAGAAACCCTGATAGGTGTAGCTTGCGGCAACAGCCCAGTCATTCTTGTCGGTCAGATCAGCGCGACTGAAAGTACCGTTTTCGGAAGTGATGGTGAGGCTGGAGGCATCTTCGAAGCTCTTGGACTCGTAACCTGCGGCCAGACCCAGACCAAAGTCGAAGTCATAGGTTGCGCCCAGGGTGTAGCCGTGGTCCATTTTACCTTCAACACCAGACCAGCCAGCGTAGTTCGCATCATAGCTGCCGTTGTTGGTGATGTAGCCACCTTTCAGGCCAAAACCGTTCCACTGACCGTTATAGATAGCCTGACCTTCTTGACGACCATCATAGACGTTGGCCATGTCACCGTAGTCGTTGAAGATATCGGTCTTGGCGACGGTTGCATTGTAGAAAGCAGTTTCTGTCTGACCAAACAGGAACTGGCCATACTGGGAACCATCGAAGCCAGCATAGATGTGACGAGCCTTCAGCTCACGCTTGTCGCTGTCATAGGAGTTTTCGGAGGCCAGTTGCCACTCAGTTTTGGCAACGCCAGACCAGGTGTCATTCAGAGCCATTTTACCGGACCAGCCCAGACGGGCATAGGTGGTCAGCTCACCATCATTCTTGGAGTAAGAATCTGCGTCTGCATCGTAGGAGTCGTACTCGCCGAAGTACTGGGCATGTACACGACCGTAGATGTCGAAGGTGGTACCGTCTTTGTCATAGATGACGGCAGCGTTAGCTGCGGATGCAAACAGAGCCGGGATAGCAATAGCCAGAATTGTCTTTTTCATAGTTTCCAATGCCTACTGTAATTAAACACTAAGTTGTTGTTATTCCCTGTGTTAGCGATGTTCTTTGCATCACTATGGGGCCTGAGACTAGCACCGGGTTTTGCAATCCGCAATGAAAAAACTTGGAACTTTCCCGTGATTCCATAGTCATAGGGGAAAAAATGTGATCCAGGTCCCACCCCATTCCCTCGATGCGAGGACAACGTTTGTAGCGAAAAACGCTGCTTTTTTATGCCGGCTGAGGGGAGTCGTCCATCCCCAACCGCTGTGTTGGCATATTTGGCGGCGGCCATGCAAGGGGCTGTCATCCCTGCCTCGACCCGGGCGCCGGGTTGCGGGTATCCTGTCACTCCAATCCCAGCCATGACCCGCCAAGCCATGTTATCGACCCGTCTCAAAGCCAGTATTCGCGCTACCTATCGCCAGATAGCCGACGGCCTGCCCGGCTTTGTGCCCCGCAGGGAGCAGAACTTCCTGGTGGCCGAGATAGCCAAGACCCTCACCGGGGAGTACGACAGGTCTCGCCGTATCCTGGTGGCCGAGGCGGGCACCGGTATCGGCAAGTCCCTCTCCTATGCCCAGGGGGCCATACCAGTGGCACGGCTGACCCAGAAGAAGCTGGTGATCTCCACCGCCACCGTGGCCCTGCAGGAGCAGCTCATCCACAAGGATCTCCCCTTTTATCACCGTCACAGCGAGCTGCCGTTTCGTTTCATGCTGGTCAAGGGGCGCCAGCGCTACTGCTGCGAGCACCTGCTGGAGCAAGCGGCAAACGGCAGCGAGATGGCCAATTTCGAACTCGACTTCGGCGCATTGAGCAAACACAAGCCATCGGATGCTGACAAAGCGTGCTACCAGGGGCTGTGGCAGGCCTACACAGAAGGCAAGTGGGACGGGGATCGGGACAACTGGCCCAAACCCATTCCGGACCCTTGCTGGGATCGCATCGCCGCCGACCGCCACACCTGCAACAAGGCCCTGAGCCACCATCAGCACTGCCCCTTCCATCGGGCCCGCAACGACATGGACGCAGCAGACGTGCTGGTGGTCAACCACGCCCTGCTGCTCTCCGACCTCACCATGGGAGGCGGCATCATATTGCCGCCACCGGACGAGTGCATCTATGTGCTGGACGAAGCCCATCACCTGCCCACCATCGCCCGGGATCACGGCGCAGCGAGCGCCAGCATCAAGGGCTCCCGCCGCTGGCTGGAAAAGCTGGTGCAAAGCGCGGGCAAGCTGGCAAGGACGCTGAACAAGGAGAGCCTCCTCGACCCCCAGCTCAAACTGCAGGATGCCCTGGCCTCTCTCCAGCCGGATCTCAAGGCCCTCGAACAGTGGCTCGCCAGCAATGATCACCTCTTTGGCGGCGAGCCCCACCACAGATTCGCCGATGGGGTGCTGCCGGATCCCCTGCCCATGCTGGCGGAAAACCTCAAGGAGGCTAGCAAGAAGGCACTGAGGGCGCTGGACAGAATGCAGGGGGCCATCGGCGAGGCGCTCAAGGATGGCGACATCCGTCGCAAGGAGGCCGAGCCTCTGCTGGCGGAGAGTGGTTTTCACTTGCAGCGGCTCGAGAGCTTCTGCGCCCTCTGGGAGATGCTGAGCCGCCATGTTCCCACCGGCAAGACCCCCCTCGCCCGCTGGATGGCCAGAAGCGAGGACGGGGACATCTGGTTGCACGCCTCCCCCATCGAGGTGGGGTATCTGCTGGAGGAGTGGCTCTGGTCCCGCTGTCTCGGGGCCGTGCTGGTGTCGGCGACCCTCACCGCCCTCTCCTCCTTCAGTTATTTTCGCCACCAGGTGGGGCTCAAGGAGCATGACGGCACCCGCTATCTGCGGCTGCGCTCCCCCTTCGACTACCACAAGGCCGAACTCTATCTGCCCAAGATGGCCCATGAACCCAGTGCCCCCGCCTTCACCCAGGAGTTGATCGATATCCTGCCCCGCCTGCTGGCAGGCAAGGAGGCCAGCCTGGTGCTCTTCTCCTCCTATCGCCAGATGAACGAGGTGGCGGTGGGGCTGCGGGCCAAGGGGATGTCGCTCCTGGTACAGGGGGAAGCGTCCCGCAGTGCCCTGCTCCTCTTGCACAAACAGAAGTGCGACGGCGGCCAGGCCAGCATCCTCTTTGGCACCGGCAGCTTCTCGGAAGGGCTGGATCTGCCCGGCCATTACCTCACCAACCTGGTGATCACCAAGCTCCCCTTCGCGGTGCCCAACTCCCCCGTGGAAGAGGCGACCGCCGAGTGGATAGAGCAGCGCGGTGGCAACCCCTTCCTGCAACTGACGGTGCCGGAGGCGTCGCGCAAGCTCATCCAGGCCTGTGGTCGCCTCATCCGAAAAGAGGCGGATCGGGGGCGGGTCACCATCCTGGACCGGCGCCTGCTGACCAAGCGCTACGGCAAGGGGCTGCTGGACGCCCTCCCCCCCTTCACCCGACGCATCGAGTGACACGGCTGAGGCCCGCCATGCGCTCCCCTGTCCCTCATGTCAGGAGGGGGCAGAAAGATAGAAGAGCATGCTGCCCGCAGGACTCGGGGCAGCGGGACCCACACCCCGCACACCGGAAGGCGCCATAAACGGCTATTGCCGCTGTGGGGTAAACCTGTAAAAATGACCTCCTATTTTTCAGTGGGCAATTGCCTGACTGTTCAAGGAGATGAAATGAAACTGACTGTTCTGGTACCGGCCCTGGCTGGTCTGTTGTGGGCAGGTAGCGCCCTGGCCGCTAGCCAACTGGAAATTACGAATCCCTATGTCATCCAGCTACTCGATGGCGAACCCGTCAACCCCCAGCTGCTCGACAAAGCCACCGTCTTCTCCCTGGAGCCCGGCAGGCACCAGGTCGTGGTCGCCTTCGAGGGCAACTACTCCAGCCGCAGTGAAACCAAGCTGGTCACCGCCGAGCCCCTGGTGATCAACTTCACCGCCGCCGACAACCAGCAACTCTTCCTCGACTTCAAGAAGCCCCGCAAGGAAGAAGAAGCCAAGCGTTTCGTCAAGGAACAGAACGTCGTTCTGAAAGACAAATCCACCGGCCAGGTTCTGAAATCCGAGCAGTTCGTCATGCCGACCGTGGGTGGCTTCCAGCTGACCCGTGACTATCAGCAGGAGCTGCTGAAGATGGGCAAGGCCTTCAACCAGCCCAAGACCGTTTCCGTCTCCACCGCCGCCGTGATGGCTGCCGCCAGCGCACCGGTGGAAGTGGCCCCGAGCAAGGTCATGAGCAACCCGGAAGCCCTGACCCAGCTGCAGAGCTGGTACAACAAGGCCGATGCGGAGACCCGCAAAGCCTTCCAGATCTGGGTGATCCAGCAGCAGTAAGGCGCATCGCACGCCTGCATCGAGGGGAGCCTGGCTCCCCTTTTTCATACCCGTTCATGGCCGATGCTTCATGTCACTGCGCATCTTCTATCACCCCCACTACTCCGCCCTGACGCTGCCCGAGCGTCACCGCTTCCCCCTGGCCAAGTACCAGGCGCTGTTTGAACGCCTCGTCGCCCTCGACTATCCGCTGGCACAGGCCGCCCCTGCCAGCCGTGAGCAGATAGAGAAGGTGCACGATGCGGCCTATGTACAGGCCGCCCTCGCCGGCACCCTCGATGAAAGGGCCATTCGCCGGCTCGGCTTTCCCTGGTCTCCCCTGCTGATTGAACGTACCCTGCACTCGGTCGGCGCCACCCTGGCCGCCAGCCGCCACGCCCTTGCGCAGGGCTGCGGACTGCAGATCTCCGGCGGCTACCACCACGCCCACCGGGGGTTTGACAGCGGCTTCTGCCTCTTCAACGATCTGGTGATCGCGGCGCGAACCTGCCTGGACGAAGGACTCTGCGAGCGGGTACTGATCGTGGATCTCGATGTCCATCAGGGAGATGGCAGCGCCGCCCTGTGCACGGGCAGCCGTGACATCATCACCCTCTCCCTGCACGGGGAACACAACTTCCCCCACCACAAGCCGGCTTCCCATCTGGACTTTCCCCTGCCAAGCGGCATGGAGGACGACGCCTATCTCGAGACCCTGGACCAGGCCCTCGCCCTGGCTCATCGCCTCTACGCCCCCGACTTCATCCTCTATCAGGCCGGGGTGGATGTGCACCGGGACGACGAGCTAGGCTACCTCTCCCTGAGCGACTCAGGCGTGCGCCAGCGCGATGCCATGGTCTTTGACTCTGCGCTTCGCCACGGGCTGCCCATCACCGCCGTACCGGGAGGGGGTTACCGGCGAGACTGGCAGCAGTTGATCCCGCTGCACCTCTCGCTCTTCGAAGCAGCAAGGCACCGGTTTGGTTGAGCGGCACCGCCCGGCCCATGATGAAAAAAGGCGACCCTTGGGTCGCCTCTTCTATATCCAGTGCGCAGGGATGATGACGCCGTCTGCCCTCAGGCATGGGCCATCGGCGTCGGGTGCTCGCCCATCTTGCGCAGCAGCAGCAGCAGATAGACCAGGGAGACCCCGGCAATCACCATGAACAGCAGATGATCCGAGTAGTGCTGCATCAAGAGCGCCGTCAGGGTCGGCCCGAGCAGGCTGCCGATGGTGTAGCTCAGCAGCAGCGCCTGGTTCATGGCCACCAGTTGATGCTGCTCCACCTTCTCGCAGGCCCAGGCCATGGCCACCGGATAGAGCGTGAAGCCCGCGGCCCCCAGAATGAACAGCGTCGGTCCCATGGCCGCGTTGCCGAGCATCGCCATGGCCCCCAGGATCACCACCAGCACCTGTACCCGCAGCACCGGCAGGCGCCCGAAACGATCCGCCAGACGTCCCACAGGCCATTGCCCCAGGATGCCGGCGCTCACCATCACCGCCATCCAGTAGTCGATGGCCCCGTCGCTCATCCCCTGGTGGTTCAGATAGAGCGGCATCAGACCATAAAGCACCCCCAGCACGATGCCGGAGAGGATGCAGCCGTTCACCCCCAGACGCGACTGACGCAGGCGCAGCATCGGCCAGACCGGAGTCCTGGCCTGGTGGTTGCCTGACGGACTGGCGATGCGGGTGAACAAGAGCGGCAACATGGCCGTCAACACCAGGGCGGTCACCCAGGGCAGCACCGCCATCAGCGACGTCGGCACCTTGCTCACCAGCAGTTGCCCAAGCACAGTGCCCACGTAATAGACCATCATGTAGGCAGCCAGCAGGCGACCCCGATTGCGGGCGTTGCCGCTGCACATCAGCGCGCTCTCCACCACCACCCAGATCATGGCGCAGCCGACTCCGGCGATGAATCGCCAGGCGAGCCAGCTCCAGAACGCCACGGTAATGCCGAGCCCGACGCAGCCTGCGGCAAAGAGCGCACTGGCCAGGTAGTAACTGCAATTGAAGCCGCAGCGGGCGATGAGTCTGCCCGCCAGCAGGGTTCCCAGCAGGTTGCCGGTGAAATAGGAAGAGCCGACCATGCCGACCTGCCAGGTGGGCAGATGCTCATGGGCGAGCCAGAGCGGCACCAGGGTATTCAATACCGCGATGGCCAGGGTCAGCAACAGCAGGCCACAGAGCAGGAGCAGCACCGGGCGGGAGTATGTGGTCATGGATAGAACCGTTGGGAGAGGCAAAATGCGAGCGCATCATGCCACCGCCTGTGCCTTTGTCAATCGGCACTGAGGCCGGGTCGCAAGGTTTTTCTGCCCACTGTGATAGCAACGCGGCACGGCCCTCCCATGACGGGAGCCTCATCCCCTTGATTGGCCGGCACCTTGGTCATGATAAGGGGAACCGGGCGGTTGAATATCGACTCTGTGCCTCCCTCACGCCAGAGCACCATGACAAGAAGAGGCGGCCCAGGGCCGCCTCTTCTTTCTATCAAGCACAACCTATCGTGCACAACGCCGGTCAGCGCTGGCGCTTCTTGGCGTACTTGCGACGAGCCCGGGCCTGGCGCTCCTCTTCCCGCTCCGCCTTCTCCCTGGCTTTCTGCTCAGCCTCGGCCTCGGCTTCCACTATCTCGACGCTCACCATCTCTGGCGTCTCCAGGGAGATCCGCCCCAGCATGCCGGACCGGAATTCATTGACCAGGATTTCCGAGGCCTTGTGCAGATCCGCAAGCCCCCCCTTGCGCATGAAGCCGCGCTGACGGGCAATGAGATCCAGCAGCTCGATCTCGGTCTCCGGCAGCTCGCTCAGCTGGTAGCGTGCCTTGATGCGCTCCGGATAGGCCTTGATGAAGTAGTCGGCGGCAAACATGGCGATGTCGGCGTAATCGAAGACGGTATCCTTGATGGCCGCCGTGATCGCCAGTCGATAACCGCAGGAGGGCGGGTTGAGCTTGGGCCACAGGAAGCCAGGGGTGTCCGTCAGGATGACGTGGTTGTCGAGCTTGATCCGCTGCTGGGACTTGGTCACCCCCGCCTCGTTGCCGGTCTTGGCGATGATGCGCCCCGCCAGGGTGTTGATCAGGGTGGACTTGCCCACGTTGGGGATGCCCATGATCATGGCGCGCACCCCGCGCAGCTCGAAGTTGCGCTCCGGCAGCATCTCGTGGCACAGGGTCAGCAGTTGCTTGATCATCGTAGGCTCCTGCTGGGTCAGGGGCAGAGCCTTGATCCCCTTCTCCTGCTCCATGTGGGCCACCCACAGCGCGGTGATCTCGGGGTCGGCAAGGTCTGCCTTGTTGAGCACCTTGATCACCGGCGTCTCCCCGCGCAGCTCCGGCACCAGGGGGTTCTCGCTGGAGAAGGGGATGCGGGCGTCGAGCATCTCGATGATGACATCGACCTGGGGCATGACCTCTGCAATCTCTTTGCGGGCCTTGTGCATGTGGCCGGGGAACCAGTTGATGGACATATCCGTTACTCTCTCATTGGCATGCGGTCCCCTCTCGGGGCTGCGGGCACTCGGGGTTGCGGGTGCGTGGTGATGCGCCAGACCGCTGGCACTCATCGCAAGGGGGCGCATTTTACCTGCTGCGGCCCCGATTTGACAGGCTATTCTGGCCGGGTGTTGTCACCCGGGTGGCCGGATGCCCGCCACGCCACCGGGAGGTGAGTGGCAGAACACAATCAACATAACCCATTGATATAATATAACATTTACAAGGCGCTTTCACCGCATTGTCATCTCTCTTCACTAAAAGTGTCATCTGCCCCCTCTAGGCTGCGCTCAGGTTTCACAAGGAGCGAACCCCAATGAGAAAGATGGCAGGACTTGCAGTGATGATAGGCGCCGCCCTGGCCGCCGGCTGCAACTCCAACAACGACAGCAACACCCCGGAACCCAACGCCAAGAACGTGATCTTCTTCCTCGGCGACGGCATGGGTCTCAACACCCTCACCGCCTCCCGGATCTATGGCGTCGGCGAAGAGGGCAGCCTCACCATCGACACCCTGCCGGAAACGGCCTTCATCAAGACCTTCTCCCACGATGCTCAGGTGACCGACTCGGCCCCCTCCATGGCGGCCTACATGACCGGGGTCAAGAGCAACAACGGCGTCATCAGCATGGACAGCGACGCCACCCAGGAGAGCGATTGCAGCCAGAGCGGCGGCAAAGCGGTGACCACCCTGCTGGAGCTGGCCAAGGCCGATGGCCGTGGCACCGGCGTGGTCACCACCACCCGGGTCACCCACGCCACCCCGGCCGCCACCTATGCCCATATCTGCAACCGGGACCTGGAGGCTGATATCGCCGTCCAGATGGTGCCGGGGGGCAGCGGTTACAACAGCGCCCTGAAAGAGGGGCTGGACGTGGTGCTCGGGGGCGGCAGCGGCTTCTTCCTGCCCAGCGCCGACAAGGGCAAGCGGACCGATGGTCGCAACCTCATCGACGAGATGAAGGCGAAGGGCTATCAGTTTGCCGCCACCCTGGACGAGCTGAACCAGGCCGATGCGAGCAAGCCGCTGCTGGGCCTGTTTGGCTCAAGCCACATGAAATATGACCTGGACCGACCAGCCAGCGAGCCGTCACTGGCCCAAATGACCCTGGCTGCCATCAAGCAGCTCAAGGGCAAAGAGAAGGGCTACTTCCTGATGGTGGAAGGGGGGCGCATCGACCACGCCCTGCACGACACCAACGCCAAGCGCGCCCTGCAGGATACCCTCGCCTTCGACAACGCCATCCAGGCCGCCATCAATGAAGTGAAGAAAACCGATCCCGAGCTGAAAAACACCCTGATCGTGGTCACCGCCGACCATGACCACACCCTGGTGCTCAACGGGTACGCCAAGCGCACCGGCAAGACCACGGCAGGCAATGCGGGCGTGCTCGGGCTGGTGAAGAACTACGAGACCGGCGAGCCGAGCAAGGATAGCGATGGCATGCCCTACACCATCATCGGCTTTGGCAACGGCTACAACCGGGTGGACGGCCCGCGCAGCAGCGTGGCGGCCCTCGACGACGCCACCGTCTCCGCCGACGACTATCACCAGGAGGTGGTGGTCAAGGTGGGCGAGATAGGCAACGAGACCCACGGCGGTACCGATGTCTTCCTCGGCGCCATCGGCCAGGGAGCGGAGCGCTTCCACGGCTCTCTCGACAACACCGCCGTGTTCGGCAAGATCAAGGCTGCGGCCAAGCTGTAAGGGATTATCAGGATGAACATCACCATGAAAAAGACGCTGGTCTGCACCGCCCTGCTCGGCACGCTTGGCGGCCTCTCCCAGGCGCACGCCGCCGATGCCAAGAACGTCATCCTCTTTATCGGTGACGGCATGGGCCCCACAGTGCTCACCGCCACCCGCCTGTTCAAGGTGGGGGAAGAGGGGGAGCTCGAGATGATGAAACTGCCCCAGAGCGCGCGCATCAAGACCTTCTCCCACGATGCCCAGACCACGGACTCCGCCCCCTCCATGGCGGCCTACACCACCGGCGTCAAGATGAACAACGAGGTGATCGCCATGAGCAGCGACACCAGGGCCGTGGCACCGTCCAAGGATGCCAACGGCAACAAGGGCATCAACAACTGCACCAGCGACAACGGAAGCCCGGTGCCCACCCTTCTCGAGCTGGCCAAGGCAGCCGGCAAGTCGGTGGGAGCCGTCACGACCACGGAGCTGACCCATGCCACTCCGGCGGCGACCTATTCCCATATCTGCCACCGGGATGCGGCCTACGCCATCGCCGAGCAGGCGGTACCAGGCGGCGCCGGCTTCAATCAGGCGCTGGGGGATGGGGTCGATGTGCTGATGGGGGGCGGCGCCAACCACTGGACGCCCTACAGCGCCAGCAACAAGGGCGGCCGGGCCGACGGCCGGGATCTCACCGCCGAGCTGACCGCCCGGGGCTACCGCTATGTCACCAACAAGGATGAGCTCTCTGCCGTCAACTCGGGCAAGGTGCTGGGGCTGTTCAGCACCAAGTCCCACCTCGACTACGAACTGGACCGCGTCGCCAAGGGGGCGGCCAGTACCCAGCCGTCCCTCTCCGAGATGACCGCCAAGGCGATCGATCTGCTCAGCCAGAACAGCCAGGGCTACTTCCTGATGGTGGAGGGGGGGCGTATCGACCACGCCCTGCATGCCACCAACGCCAAGCGATCCCTGACCGATGCGGTGGCGCTGGACGAGGCGGTCAAGACGGCCCTCGGCAAAGTGGATTTGAGCGATACCCTGATCGTGGTCACCGCCGACCACGACCACACCATGACCATCAACGGCTATTCCGCCAAGGGCAACAAGGTGCTGGATCTGGTCAAGAACGCCGATGGCTCGACCCAGAACGACGCGGACGGCAAGCCGTTCACTACCCTGGTATTCGGCAACGGCCCCAACCGCCAGGACCAGCGTCCCACCCTCACCAGCGATGAGGTGATGGCGGATGACTACCTGCAGGAGACCGGGGTCAAGCTCGGCTCCGAGACTCACGGCGGCGGAGATGTGATGCTGTTCGCGGGCGGCGCAGGCAGCAGCCAGTTCAAGGGCACCCTCGACAACACCCGGGTGTTCGGCAAGCTCAGGGAGGCCCTCGGCCTGTGATAAAGGGGCCCGGCACCTCGCCGGGCACCTTTTCCGTCGAGCGAGAGACGATGATGAAATATCTGCTTTCTTTATGGCTGCTGGGCAGCGCCCTCTCCTTCCCCCTCCTGGCCGACGAGGTGCCCGATCTGGCCGCCCGCATCCGCTACGTGGACAGGGTGACCGGCAGCGACGGCATCACCCGGGAGAGCCAGTGGCAGGAGAAGTGGCTGCGGGTCGGTGACCAGGTGTGGAGCCAGCGGCTCATTCCCGTTCCCCTGGCCCGTGCCTATCACGCCACCCATGATGCCCGCCCCGGCCACAAACACTTCACTCACCAGATGGCGGCACGCTGGGTCACCCGCAGCGAGGGAGACGCACTCCAGTTGCGCTACGCCGATGCCTGGCACAACCAGCTGGTGGAGGTACCGCAGGAGGAGTACGGCCAGGTGGCCTTCAAACCGGAGTGGGCGCGGATCCGCCACCTCATCAACCCTTCCCTGTTAGAGGGAATGACACCGCTGGATGAGGCCGCCCCCGACCAGGCGAACTGGTATGAGACCCGCGAAGGTCGCCAGCGTACCCGCATCCTCTGGTCGAGCCGCTGGCAGTTGCCCCTGGTGGTGGAGTCGGCAAGCCTCGACGGTTATCGCAGCTACCGGATGGAGGTGACGCTCAAGCCGCTGCCAAAGACCCTCCCCTGGCAGCAACTGGCAGGGTACCAGACCCTTGATCTGCGGGATTTCTTCGACTGATCCCCCCAGGCTGCAATCGCCTGGCTGACATGACGTAACGGGATGTTACACTCTCTGTACTCATCCCGGACCCGAACATCCATGCGCCTTGTTACTCTGCTTCTGCTGCTCTCCCCTCTGATCGTCTGCACCTTTTCGGCCCGTGCCGTGGTCGTCGTGGCCGCGGACATTCCCCCCTATGTGATCCGCGCCCAGCAGGGTGCGCCGAGCGGCATGGCCATCGAGGTGCTGGAGGAGGCTGCCCGCCGCCTCGGGGAACCGCTCGAGATCGAGTTGATGCCGCTGGCTCGCGCCCTCAGCCAGGCCAGCCACCGCCCGGATGTCCTGTTGTTGCCCCCGGCCCGAAATCCCCAGCGCGAACCACTGTTTCTCTGGATTGCCCCCCTGCTGGAGGAGGCCTTCGTGCTGGTCAGCCATCGCCGTCACCATCCAGCGCCGCTCTCCATGAAGACGCTGCCTGGCCTCACCGTTGGCGTGATGCGTGGCTCCCATAGCCAGAGCCTGATCCAGCCGCTGACAGGGGTGACCCAGGAGCTGGTCACCGAGGAGGTCAGCAACGCCAGCAAGCTGGCGCGCGGCCGCATCCAGGCCTGGGCGGTGGCCTGGAACACCGCCCGTTACAACCAGCAGCGGGCGGGTCTGCCGCTCCCGGATCTGGTGCGGGGCGAGACCTTGCAGCAGAGCACCCTCTACCTGGCCGCCAGTCCCCGCTTCTCCCGCAGCGAGGCGCTGCGCTGGCGCCGGGTCATTCAGGAAATGAGGGAGGATGGCAGTCTCGCGCGCATCCTGCACCAGTACGATTACCAGGCTCCCTGATGAGAAAGTCAGCCCAATTGCCAAACCACCCCAGAATGGTTATGGTATCTCCATGAAAGCAATCATGATTTTTTCCAGTACGCTCACACCCCGCTGAGCCCCCGCCCTCGCCCCGCTGCGCGAGTCGCTCGGGGGCATCGCTTTTGCTGTCTGCTTTTTACCCTTGCACCGTTTTTTGTCGACCAGTCTGCCCGTCATCCTGGTCCCTTCAGTCATTGATAAGGAAATACCCTATGAAACAGCCTCATCTCGTCATCTCCAGCCTGGATCTGGATCGCATCGAACAGCTGCTTGGCAACCACCCCCAGCACCTTGCCCTGCAAGAGGAGCTGGATCGCGCCGAGATCCGCGAACCCGCCGACATGCCGCCGGACGTGGTGACCATGAACAGCACGGTGCGCTTCAAGATGCAAAACAGCGGCAACGACTTCTGCCTGACGCTGGTCTATCCGAAGGATGTGCAGGGGGACGAATCGAAGATCTCCGTGCTGGCGCCAGTGGGCAGCGCCCTGCTGGGGCTCAAGGTGGGTGACAGCATCGCCTGGCCGGGGCCGGCCGGTCGCACCATCCAGGTGGAGATCCTGGAAGTGGTCTATCAGCCGGAACGCGCGGGGGAGCTGCACCGCTGACAGGCTGCCAGGCTGCCAGGCTGCCATTCAGATCTGATGCGACCAGGTGGCTGACTCGGTATGCCTTTGTCCGGTCGGAGCTAAGGGCCACCGGCCGGGCATGACCTGACGGGGGATCAGGCCCCCTGACAGATCCGGTTCTTGCCCTCCCGCTTGGCCTGATAGAGAGCGATCTGCCTGGCTGAACAGGGTGTCAAAGTGCCATTCGCGGGCGCTGGGCGCCCACCCCAGGCTGGCCGTCACCCGGACCCCCTTCAGCCCCAGCGTTTCTATCCCCTGGCGGATCTGCTCGCAGCGCGCCTGCTGGGCCAGGGGGTCCCGCTCGGGCAACAGCAACACAAACTCTTCCCCGCCGAAGCGGCTGGCCACCAGATCCCGCTGGCCGGCAAGATAGCGACCCACCGCCTCCAGCACCCTGTCCCCGGTCTCGTGACCGTGGCGATCATTGATCTGCTGAAGTCGTCGAGATCCAGCACCACCAGCGCCCCCAGCCTTGCCATCGTCACGCAGTGATCCATGAAGCCGCGCCGGTTCAGGAGGCCGGTCAGGGGATCCTGGCTGGCCTGTCGACGCAGGGCCAGGGCCCGGTACTGGGTACAGAGCAGCAGCACCCCGAAGGTCGACAGATAGTTGCCCATCAGCTTGACATCCTCCCCCACCTTAGCGCTTCGCGTCACAGGAGGGGGATTCCCATTACTGGGTGATAGCTGCTCGCGC
>NZ_JAPDBQ010000091.1:0-16810 GCF_027705325.1 Aeromonas sp. QDB18 | reverse complement strand
AGGGCGGTGAAGATATCAAAGACCCGTTTTCCGGTAAATCGCAATGCGGCTCCGCTTAAGTGAACAGCATTGCCGCACATGCGGGCCTTTTCTTTTTCGGGCGACGGCTCAGCCGATGGGGCGCACCAGGGTGGGTTGATGGGGATCACTGAGGCGCTCGGCCAGATAGTCCACCAGCAGCCGCACCTTGGGAGAGAGGTGGCGGTTGTGGGGATAGAGGGCCCAGATCCCCTCCTCGGGGGCCCGCAACTCCGGCAGCAGCTCGATGAGCTCCCCCCGGGCGAGGTGGTCGCTCACGTAGTAGTCCGGCAGCTGGATGATGCCGATCCCCTTGATGGCCGCATCCAGCAGGGCGTGGCCGCTGTTGCACTGAAGCAGACCGCGTACCCGCACGCTGTGGGGTTTACCGTTCAGGGTGAAGTGCCATTCGTCCCCGTTGCCCACCAGGCAGGTGTGACGGGCCAGCTCCGAGAGACTGTTGGGCATGCCGTGGCGGGCGGTGTAGGCGGGGGAGACACACACATAGGGTACCCGCTGCGCCAGCTTGCGGGCCACCAGGGTCGAATCCTTGAGGTGGCCGAGGCGGATCGCCAGATCGAACCCCTCGTGCACCAGATCCAGCAACTGGTTGGTGAGGTTGAGGGTCACCTCCAGCTGGGGGAAGCGCACCATGAAGTCGTTCACCAAGGGGGCGATGCGGCTCTCGCCGTAGGAGACCGGGGCCGTGATGCGCAAGGAGCCCTGGGGCACCGCCTGATGGCGTCCCACCGCCAGCTCCGCCTCGTAGAGGTTGTCCAGCAACTGGCGGCAGTGGCGAAAATAGATCTCCCCGAGTTCGGTGAGACGCACCTGACGGGTGGTGCGCAGCAGCAGCTTGGCCTGCAGCCTGTCTTCGAGCTGCGCCACCTGGCGGCTCACCTGGGCCACCGACACCCCGAGCTTGCGCGCGGCCGGGGTAAAGCCCCCCTGCTCCGCCACGCTGACAAATTCACAGACCCCTTCCCAGCCGAACATTATTACCTGTGTGTAAAAGTGATTTGATACTTAGCGTTATTATCACCAAATCGGCGGGAAACTACACTGGATCTCCGAACTCATTTCCGTTCATCCAACCACTACGAGGACGTCATTCATGGCACAGGTTCAGAGCATCAAGTGTAAAGCCGCCATCGCCTGGGGACCGGGTCAGCCCCTCTCCATCGAAGAGGTCGAGGTCATGCCGCCCCAGGCCGGCGAGGTGCGGGTGCGTATCGTCGCGACCGGCGTCTGCCACACCGATGCCTTCACCCTCTCCGGTGAAGATCCGGAAGGGGTCTTCCCCTGCATCCTGGGCCATGAAGGGGGCGGTATCGTCGAGTCCGTCGGCGAGGGCGTCACCAGCGTCAAGGTCGGCGATCACGTGATCCCGCTCTACACCCCAGAGTGCGGCGAGTGCAAGTTCTGCAAATCCGGCAAGACCAACCTGTGCCAGAAGATCCGCGCCACCCAGGGCAAGGGGCTGATGCCGGACGGCACCACCCGCTTCTCCAAGGACGGCCAGCCCATCTACCACTACATGGGCACCTCCACCTTCAGCGAATACACGGTACTGCCCGAAATCTCCATCGCCAAGGTGGATCCGGCCGCCCCCCTGGAAGAGGTCTGCCTGCTGGGCTGCGGCGTCACCACCGGCATCGGCGCCGTGATGAACACCGCCAAGGTGAAAGAGGGTGAGAGCGTCGCCATCTTCGGGCTGGGGGGCATCGGCCTCTCCGCCATCATAGGCGCGCGCCTGGCCAAGGCCGGCCGCATCATCGCCATCGACATCAACGAGAGCAAGTTCGAGCTGGCCCGCAAGCTGGGCGCCACCGACTGCATCAACCCGAACACGTTCGACAAGCCCATCCAGGAGGTGATCGTCGAGATGACCGACGGCGGCGTAGACTTCTCCTTCGAGTGCATCGGCAACGTCAAGGTGATGCGCGCGGCACTGGAGTGCTGCCACAAGGGCTGGGGCGAGTCGGTCATCATCGGCGTGGCCGGTGCGGGCCAGGAGATCAGCACCCGTCCGTTCCAGCTGGTCACCGGCCGGGTGTGGCGCGGCAGCGCCTTCGGGGGCGTGCGCGGTCGCAGCGAGCTGCCGAGCTACGTACAGCGCTACATGCAGGGTGAGTTCAAGCTGGACGACTTCATCACCCACACCATGCCCCTCGAGCAGATCAACGAGGCGTTCGATCTGATGCACGAAGGCAAGAGCATCCGCACCGTCATCCACTACTGATCCCATGAGCGCCCCGCCCATCGCATGGGCGGGGCAAGGAGTCCTTACATGAATCTGGACATCATCAGCAGCAACAAGAGCTTCGGCGGCTGGCACAAGCAGTATCGCCACCGCTCCAATGTGCTGGGGTGCGAGATGCGCTTCGCCATCTACCTGCCGCCCCAGGCCCTCACCGGCCAGAAAGTCCCGGTGCTCTACTGGCTCTCCGGTCTCACCTGCACCGACGAGAACTTCATGCAAAAAGCCGGGGCCCAGCGCATCGCCGCCGAGCTCGGCATCGCTCTGGTAGCGCCGGACACCAGCCCCCGCGGTGAAGGGGTGGCGGACGATCCCGGCTATGACCTCGGCATGGGGGCGGGTTTCTACGTCAACGCCACCCAGACCCCCTGGCGGGATCACTACCAGATGTACGATTACGTCACCCGGGAGCTGCCCGAGCTCATCGAGACCCACTTCCCGGTCTCGACGAAGCGCGCCATCAGCGGCCACTCCATGGGAGGCCACGGCGCCCTCATCGCCGCCCTGCGCGAGCCGGGTCGCTACCGCTCGGTGTCGGCCTTCAGCCCCATCAGCCACCCGAGCCGCTGCCCCTGGGGCCAGAAGGCCCTCGGCGCCTACCTCGGCAACAACCCCCTGCTGTGGCAGGAGTGGGATGCCTGCCAACTGCTGCGCCACCACGACAGCCCGCCCCTGCCGACCCTGGTGGACGTGGGGCTGGACGACCCCTTCCTGGCGGAGCAGCTCGGCATCGACACCCTGGCCGAAGTGGCCGCCACCCGGGCGTGGCCCCTGACGCTCAACCGCCATGCCGGCTACGACCACAGCTATTACTTCGTGGCGAGCTTCATCGAGGCGCACCTGCGCTTTCACGCCAACCACCTGGGCGAACCGGCCTGAGGCTGACCCGCTCGTGGCCGCCCCGTCAACGGGCGGCCATTCACCCGGAAACAGGAGACAAGGATACCTCTCTTCACCACATTGCTGGCCATGCCGGACCAGTTCGAGCGGCTGCTGGCACAGGTCCCCACCGACCGTCTGGACTGGGAACCCGCCAACTGGGCCGGGATCCCCTCCGAGCGTTTCAGTGCCAGGGGGCACCTCTGCCACCTGCTGGACATCGAGGTGCTGGGCTATCAGGTGCGGTTTCGTCGCACCCTGGCGGAGAGCCTGCCGGAGCTCGCCTCCCTCGATGGCTATCAGCTCGCGCTGGACCATGATTACCCCCGGCAGGATACCGCCACGCAGCTCGACCGGTTTCGCACCGCCCGCCTGCAGACCGTCGAATGGCTGAAGACGGTACCGTCCGACGCCTGGCAGCGCCGCGCCCGCTATGGCGGCTATGGGGAGGTGACTCTGGACGGTCTGGTGCGCCTGCTCGTCAGCCATGACCACCAGCACCTCGCCGGCATGCAGTGGCTGCTGATGCGCCTGAACGCCGATCTGGGCCTCGCACTCCCCCTCGAGTGAAGCGTCACCCAACAGCGTCGCATCCTGCAAAAAAGGCCCCGAGGGGCCTTTTTCATTGTTGCGGTGATGGGATCAGCTCCCCAACCGGCTCACCTGACCCGAGCCCGCGATCTCGCTGGTCAGCGCTGGGCTGCCCCAGTAGTTGACCGCACCGGCTCCGGCGATCTCTATCTTGAGCCGCGACCGGGCACGCACCTCGACCTCGCCACTGCCGGCGATGCTCACCTCGACCTCCTCGCTGGCGATCCCGGCCCCCTTGACGCCACCGGCGCCGGCGATGTTCAGCGCCATCACCCGGGCGGAGCCCTGCCCCAGATCCAGGTTGCCCAGCCCGGCGATGTTGCCCTCCAGCCGATCCAGCGTCAGCCCGCTGGCGACGATGTCCCCCGTGCCCGCCAGGGAGAGCACCAGATCATCCCCCTTGAAGTCGCGCAAGGCGCCGTTGCCAACTCCCGCCAGTGCCAACTCGTGCAGCGTCGGCAGGGTGATGGTGATCTCCAGCGGCTGGGTGGGGTCGAGCCGGTAGCCATCCTTGACCTCGATCTCCAGCTTCTCCCCCTGCTCGGTGAGCACCAGATAGGGCAGCAGATTGGCCTCCCCCTTGACCCTGAGGGTGTGGCTCTCTCCCGCCACCAGGTACAGGTTGGCGGGCACGCCCGCCAGCACCCGGGTCACCTCATGCCCCAGGGGATGCTGCTGCTCCACCACGGCCCCCTCCCCGCGCACCTTGACGTCATCCTGCCAGCTGCATCCGGTCAGTCCCAGGGCCAGCACCACGCCCAGCATCCATTTCATCCCGCTACTCCTCGTTTCCTCTTTGCCGCACGGCGCGGCAGGTGAGTGGCAATGAGCAAACCCTGTGCCACATGGATAACATTATGATTTATCTATCCATTTCAATATTTCGAGGCTCGAATTGCCCACAACAAAGAGTCATTCAGACCACAATCTGGTCAATCTGACCACACCCGAAGGAGGGCGTTGACCCATTTTTTTGGGTTGCCGCCCCGGTTCGTTGAGCCAATAGTGATACCTGGTGCGTATAGAGCACTCCATCGCTGCTTCACCCGCCAGAATCAACAAGGAGTCAGAGCGTGACCCAAGCCAGCCACCCATTCGTCCATCCGGGCCTGCCTGCCCCCACCCGCACCCCGCTGCTGACCGGCGACGATCCCGACCACAAGCGCCGCGAGCTCCTCGCCTACTTCTGCCAGACCTTCGATCTCTACGACTCGCTGTTCGACTGCCTGGCCGACGAGCGGGCCTGGTTCAACAAGGCGATCCCCCTGCGCCACCCGCTCATCTTCTACTACGGCCATACCGCCGCCTTCTTCGTCAACAAGCTGCTGGCGGCCCGTCTCATCGAGAGTCGGCTCGACCCCCGCATCGAGGCCCTGGTCGCCATCGGGGTGGACGAGATGAGCTGGGACGATCTGGACGAAACCCACTACGACTGGCCCACTGTGGCCGAGCTGCGTGACTACCGCGGCCGGGTGCGCGCCCTGGTGTGTGATTTCATCGAGCGGATGCCGATCGAGCTGCCCATCCATTGGCAGAGCCCGGCCTGGGTCATCCTGATGGGCATAGAGCACGAGCGCATCCACCTCGAGACCTCCAGCGTGCTGATCCGCCAGCTGCCCCTGGCCTGGGTGCGCAGCCAGCCCCAGTGGCCGGTCTGCCCCGAGGCGCGCCACGATCTCGCCGCCGTCCCCGTCAACACCCTGCTGCCGGTGGCCGGCGGCCAGGTGCGCCTCGGCAAGCAGGACGCCACCTACGGCTGGGACAACGAATACGGCGAGCGCCACATCGAGCTGGCCCCCTTCCAGGCCAGCCGCATGCTGGTGAGCAACGCCGAATACCTGGCCTTCGTGCAGGCGGGCGGCTACGAGACCCGTGACTGGTGGGATGACGAAGGCTGGGGCTGGCGCCAGTATGCCAAGGCCCGCATGCCCACCTTCTGGGTCGGCGACCCCCTCGAACCCGAACAATTGCATCTGCGGCTGATGACCGAGCAGGTCCCCATGCCCTGGGACTGGCCGGTGGAGGTGAACCAGCTGGAGGCCGCCGCCTTCTGCCGCTGGAAGGCGGATCAGACCGGCCTGCCCGTCCAGCTACCGAGCGAGGGGGAGTGGATGCTGCTACGGGAACAACTGGCCGGCGATCAGCCGGGCTGGATGGAGGCCCCCGGCAACATCAACCTGGCCCGCTTCGCCTCCTCCTGCCCGGTGGATGCCTGCCCCCAGGGCAGCTTCTTCGATCTGGTGGGCAACGTCTGGCAGTGGACCAGCACCGCCATCGACGGCTTCGAGGGGTTCAAGGTGCACCCCCTCTACGACGACTTCTCCACCCCCACCTTCGACGGCAAGCACACCCTCATCAAGGGCGGGAGCTGGATCAGCACCGGCAACGAGGCGCTCAAATCCTCCCGCTACGCCTTCCGTCGCCACTTCTTCCAGCACGCGGGCTTCCGCTACCTGGTCTCACGCCATCAGGAGCCCGTCATCGTGAACCCTTATGAAACCGACACCCTGGTCGCCCAGTATCTCGACTTCCAGTACGGTCAGAGCCACTTCGGGGTCGCCAACTACGCCGAGGCTCTGGCCGGTCTTGCCAGCGAGCTCTGCGGCCGCCATGAGCGGGCGCTCGACATCGGCTGCGCCACCGGCCGGGCCAGCTTCGAACTGGCTCGCCGCTTCGCCCACGTGGACGGGGTGGACTACTCGGCCCGCTTCATCGACGTGGCCCTGACCCTGGCAAGACAGGACAGCTTCCGCTATGCGGTGCCGGTGGAAGGGGATCTGGTGGAATATTGCGAGACGCGCCTCTCCCGCCACGAGCTCGGTCGCGAGCAGAGCGAGCGGGTCCACTTCAGCCAGGGGGATGCCTGCAACCTCAAGCCCAAGTACGGCGACTACGACCTGGTGCTCGCCTCCAACCTGATCGACCGGCTGCGGGAGCCCGCCCGCTTCCTGCGGGACATTGCTCCGCGCCTTCGCAGCGGCGGCCTGCTGGTGCTCACCAGCCCCTACACCTGGCTGACCGACTACACCCCCAAGGCCAACTGGCTCGGCGGCATCCGGGAAAACGGCGAGGCCCTCGGCACCTATCAGGCGCTGCAACGGCTGCTGGCGGAGGAGTTCGAGGAGCACATGCCCCCGAGGGACGTCCCCTTCGTCATCCGCGAGACCGCCCGCAAGTACCAGCACACGGTGGCCCAGCTCACCGTCTGGCGCAAACGCTGACGACGCGGCAAACGAAAGAGGGAGGCCCATGGCCTCCCTCTTCTTTATCCGGACCGCTTACCCCTCCTGTACCTGGGGCACCGCCTCCTGCTCGCGGTAGCGGCGGGCCAGCACGGCGCACACCATCAGCTGGATCTGGTGGAAGATCATCAGGGGCAGCACCATGACCCCGACGCTGGCGGCGGGGAACATGACGTTGGCCATGGGCACCCCGTTGGCCAGGCTCTTTTTGGAGCCGCAGAAGACGATGGTGATCTCGTCCGCCCTGTTGAAACCGAGGCGGCGACTGATCCAGATGTGCCACCCCAGCACCAGCGCCAGCAGCACGCAACTCAGCAGCACGATGCTGGCGAGATCGTACCAGCCGACCTGGTGCCAGATCCCCTGCACCACCGCCTCGCTGAAGGCCACGTAGACCACCAGCAGGATGGAGCTTTGATCCAGCTTGCCAATGAGCGGCCGGTGGCTGTCAACCCAGCGACCGATGAGGGGGCGCGACAGGTGGCCCACCACGAACGGCAACATCAGCTGCACCATGATGGCCTGAATGGAGTGCCAGGTATCGACCCCCTCCCCCTGCACATTGATCATCAGCCCTACCAACACCGGCGAGAGGAAGATGCCGAGGATGCTGGAGGCCGAGGCGCTGCACACCGCCGCCGACACATTGCCCCCCGCCATGGAGGTGAAGGCGATGGCCGACTGCACGGTGGCGGGCAGGGCGCACAGATACAAGAAACCGAGATAGATGGCCGGGCTCAGCCACTGGGGCACCAGGGGCGTGAGCAGCAGCCCCAGCAGCGGGAAGAGCAGGAAGGTGCTCGCCATCACCACCAGGTGCAGCCGCCAGTGGCCGAGGCCCGCCAGCAGGTTCTGGCGCGACAGCTTGGCACCATGCATGAAGAACAAGAGCGCCACCGCCAGCTTGGTCAACAGACCGAACCAGACGGCCACCTGCCCCTCGCAGGGGAAGAAGGAGGCCAGCGCGACCACCACAATCAGCACAGAGGTAAAAGGATCCAGACGCACGGGGAGTCTCCAGAGAAAGCGCGTCCCGCACGGGATGGGGACGACAGGGCACGGGGAAGGCGTCATCAGACGGCGACCCCGGATACGAAGGGACAAGCTTACCCCGAACACCCTATGGTGCAAAGTTGAGCGGCAGCCTCATTTGTTTCATTTTGTTAAACGATAACGCACATTCTCACAGCAAAACTAAACGAGTTTGCCCCTCCGGTCCCGGATCCGGCCAACAAAAAACGGGCGACCAAGGCCGCCCGTCTCCTGTTTGCCACATGCCGATCAGCGCTGGCTGGCCAGGGTGCCGCTGCCCGCTTTTTTCTCGTTGCCACCTGACTTGCGGGCTTGGCGCTTCTCGAAGCGGGAGATCCACCAGTAGGCCAGCGCCGAGAAGACTGCGGTCATAAAGACGTTGATGAAGAAGGCGCGCACCAGATCCACCCCGGCCGGGAAGGCGGAGGCACTCATGCTCACCACGAAAATGGCGATCAGCACAGACACCACGCCCATCCCGAACTTGCGCGACCCCATGCGGAACTCGCGGGGGGTGTCGTCATGTTTCCAGCGGAACACGAAGTAGGCCACCATGATGAAGATCGGCGGCAACATGGCGGTACCGGCGGTGAGGTTGATGGCGGTGTTCATCATCTGCTGTACCGACTCGGAGCCGAAGCCGTTCACCACCAGCATCGCGAACACGAAGACAAACTGCCACCAGGCGGCGCGCACCGGCACCCCGTGCTCGTTGAGCTGGGTGGTCTTCTCGCCGTAAACCCCCTGGGGGATCTCGGAGAAGTGGATCTTCACCGGCGCCGAGGTCCACATCATCATGGAGCCGAACATGGCGATGAACAGCACCACGCCGACAAAGCGGCCCACCAGCGCCTCGGAGAGACCGAAGTACTGCGCCATGCCGGTGAAGATCTCCACCATGCCGCCGGCATAGGTGAGGCTCTCGCGCGGTACGAACACGTTCACCAACAGGGAACCGACCGCATACATGGCACCGATGACGATACCCGCACTGATGATCACCTTGATGAAGGACTTCTGGCCGCCCTTCACGTCATTGAGGTAGGCCGCCGCTGTCTCGGCACCGCCCGCCGCCTGGAAGATCCAGCACATGATGCCGAGCGTCGCCCAGTTGACGGTGGGAGTCATCGCCTCCAGCGTGATGGGCTGGGCCGGCACATGATCCCCACTCAGGGCCATCAGGGCCCCCAGCACATAGATGGCGAACAGGGCAAATACACCGTAGGCCACGATCTCCGCAATCTTGCCGAGCCAGCTCGCCCCCTTGGTGGAGATGTGGGTCGCCGCCGCGAACAGCACGATGGAGATGATCGAGGTGACCATGGGCGAGAAGCTGTACTCATAGCCCAGCATGGCGTAGGAGGCGTAGGCGATGACGTTGGGCAGCAGGGAGACGAACCAGAACAGGTTCACGAACCAGTAGAGAAACGAGCCCAGATAGGCCATCCGGGTGCCGAGCGGCTTCTTGAGCCAGTCGTACATCCCCGACTCGGAGTTTTTGTTGGCCGAGACGAACTCGGCGATGATGAAGACGAACGGGATGAAGTAGACGATGGTCGCCAGCAGGAAGATGGGGGCTGAGCTGAGCCCCAGCTCGATGTTGTTGTTGACGATGTTGCGCACGTTGAACACGGCGGCAAAGGTCATCGACAACAGGGCAAACTTGCCTATGGTGCCGCGTACGGATTCAGACATGGTGTCCTCCAGTGGACTCGCGCTCCCTGCGGGTAACGCTGTGACTCTGTGATGTGTTCGGCAAGGGTCAGTCGGCCCCGCCCGCTACTCTCTTGTTGTGATCGGGCCGCGTGGGCGGCCTCGTTGGTGAACCGGTGCAATCTCACCGCACCAGCTCGCAATACCATTCAGACGATCGGAGTGCCCGGCGCCATCGGCACCCGCGGTTGCAACAGCACGCTCTGGCTCTCGTCCGGGGTCTCGGCGCACAGCAACATGCACTCGGATCGCTCGCCGCGCATTCGGGTAGGCTTGAGGTTGGTCAGCACCACCACCTCGCTGCCCATCAGCTCCTCTTCGCTGTAGTAAGGCACCAGACTGGTGACGGTCTGCAGCGGCCGCTCGCCACCCACGTCGATCTGGACGATATAGAGTTTGTCGGCCCCGGGGTGACGCACCACCTCCAGCACCTTGCCCACCTTCATCTCGACCCGCTTGAATTCGGCAAACTCGATCGTCTCGCTCATGCACTTTTCCTTCTCTGGTTCAACGGTTTGCGGGTGGC
Source organism: Aeromonas sp. QDB18 (assembly GCF_027705325.1). Taxonomy (NCBI): domain Bacteria; kingdom Pseudomonadati; phylum Pseudomonadota; class Gammaproteobacteria; order Aeromonadales; family Aeromonadaceae; genus Aeromonas; species Aeromonas sp. QDB18. The sequence goes on along the minus strand of NZ_JAPDBQ010000091.1, from coordinate 6,549 downwards.
CAACGGCCACCCGGTTTGATGGGGGTCATGACGGCTGGATGACGACCTGCGCCGCTGGCTCGGCCTCTTTCGCGCGCGCCTTGGCGCTGAGGGAGGCCTCGTATCTGTTGTATTTCCACCAGGCGAAGCCGAGGAAAATCACGATCCCGCCGACGTTGTAGAAGACGATTGTCATGATGTCGGCGCCGGTCGGGAAGGTGGAGGCGAGGAAGCCCACCGAGAAGAGGACGATCAGCACCGACACCACGGCGATGCCGGTGGTGCGCGAACCCATCTTGAACTCCCGCGGCAGGTGGTCGAGCTTCAGCCGCAGATTGAGGTAGGCCAGCATGATGAACAGCGGCGGCAGCATGGAGGCGGCGGCGGTCATGTTGATGACGGTGTTCATCAGATCCTGCGCTGTGTTGGAGCCCAGGGTCGGGATCACCATCAACGGCAGCACGATGAGGTACTGGATCCAGGCTGCCCGGGCGGGTACGCCGTTCTCGTTCAGCTCGACGGTTTTCTTGCCGAAGATGCCGGCCGGGATCTCGGAGAAGAAGATCTTCACCGGGGTCGCCGTCCACATCAGCAGGGAGCCGAACATGGCGGTGAAGGAGACCAGCCCGACGAAGCGGTTCATCAGGATCTCCGGCAGGCCGAAGTAGGCCGCCAGCCCCTCGAACACCTGCACCGAGCCGCCAGTGTATTTCAGGGTGTAGCTGTGGACGAAGACGTTGATCAACAGCGATGCGATGGAGTAGAGCACGCCGATAAAGATCCCGGCGATGATGATCACCTTCACGAAGGATTTGGAGCCGCCCTTCACGTCATTGACGTAGACCGCCACCGACTCGGCGCCACCGGCTGCCATAAAGATCCAGGTGGTGATGCCGAGGAAGGCCCAGCTGAAATCGGGGACCATGGCCTCTACCGTGATGGGGTCAGCCGGTTGTACGCCGCCCACCAGTGCCGCACCTGCCAGCAGAATGTAGGAGAGGGTCAGCAGCAGCATCAGGGACGAGGTCACCGAGGTGATGGGGCCGAGCATCTTGGCGCCGTTGGTGGAGACGTAGGTGGCAAAGGCAAACAGCACCATGCTCAAGGCCGTGGTCGCCACCGGGGTGAGAATGTACTCGTAGCCGAGGAAGGCATAGGAGGCGTAGGCGATGACCCGCGGCAGCAAGGAGGTGAAGAAGAAGAGGTTCACGAACCAGTAGGTGTAGGCGGAGATGAAGGCCCAGCGACCGCCGAGGGAGCTCTTCACCCAGGCATACACCCCCGCTTCGGAGTTTTTGTTCAGTGACACGAACTCCGCAATGATCAGACAGAACGGAATGAAGTAAAAAAGGGTGGCCAGAAAGAACATCGGGGCCGAGGCCAGACCGATCTCGATGTTGTTGTTGATGACGTTGTTGAAGCTGAATACCGCCGCGAAGGTGAGCGACAGCAGACCAAACTTGCCTATCGTATTGCGTTTGGAATCAGACATGGTGCATCTCCAGACCTGTAGTTATCTCAGCGAAAGGGCGGGGCATGATGTGTAGGGTGAGCCCCGCCCTTTCGGCTTTGTCAGTGCAGAACCGGCGGCTTGTTATTTGTTCTTGAAGTAGCCGCCTTCGACGGTGACCTTGATGATCACCTTGCGCACCGGCCCGTCGCCGACAAACCTGTAAGCCTCGTCGTTCTCGAAGATCACCACCTGCCCGTTGCCCACCTGCTGGCGCTCACGCACCTCACCGGCCAGCCACTCGCGGTCTGTGGTGTCGTCATAAGCCTGCTCGACCGCCAGCTCGCTCTTGGCTGCCCACTCCACCGTCTCTTCCCCTTCCAGGTAGTAGTGGACGTCGAAGTAGCGGCGCTGCCCCTCGAACAGTGAGGTGGCCGGGCTGGCCCCCTCCTGCAAGCGGTAGGTGAGGGAGTCACCGATGGAGTGGCAGATGCCGGGCTTGAGGTTCGGCAGGTTGTTGATGGCCTCCACGCAGCGGCCCCACTTCTTGCCCTCCCGGTAGATGTTTTTGAACAGGGTCAGGTTGTCCAGGGTGATCATGCGAGGTTCCTCCCGCCGTTGATGGTGAGGTCGAGCCCGGCCAGCGCAGCCGGATTGAGGTTGCCGCGAGCGATGGGCAGCAGGGTCAGGCCGAAGCTGAACGGCTCGAAGCGCACCCGCCAGGAGTCCAGCACCTCGGAGCCCCAGGAGTTGGAGCCGAGCCCCAGTACCTTGTGATCCAGATTGAGGGTGAGATAACCACTCGGCTCCAGCTCGTTGATGTGTTGCGCCGCGTGGATATGCTCCCAGCTGTAGGGCCAGACGCTCAGGTTGATGGGGGCATCGGGCCGCACGTAGAGACCGGCGCCGTGGCGGTTGGTCAGGGTCGCCCAGCGCACCTGCTGGCGGTTGCCGTTGTCCTGCGGGAAGGGGTAGTGCTCCCACATCTCGCTGACTGTGCTCTGGAAGCTGTCGATCCAGTTGCTCTGGCGACTGTCCTGATAGTTCTCGCCCGGCCCCATGCCGTAGTAGTGCACCCGGTCGAGATCCTGACGAATGCCCAGCTCGAAGCCGATCTTGGGAATGATGTCGTCATAGCCGCCATAGGGCTGACCGGACAGCGCCACATGCAGCTGACCATTCGGGCTCAGGGTGTAGACGTAGCGGCAACGCATGCCGAAGTCGAACACCGGCGGCGCGATCAGACTCTCGACCGTCACCTCGACCGCCTCGCCCAGCTGACGCCAGCTTAAGGTGCGGAAGTGCTCCTGCATGATCTGCAGGTGGTTGGGGTGCCACAGGCTCTCGTACTCCTGCTTGTGGTTGTCGATCATCGGCTTGAAGAAGGTGAGGCGCGGCGAACGCTCGATGAGCTCGATACCATCCTGCTGCCAGCTCACCAGCTTGCCGTCGAGGCGCGAGAAGCGCAGGGCAAAGCCGCTACCGCTCAAGGTCAGCGCGAGGCGCTCATCAGCGATATCCAACGGAGTAGCGTTGGGATTGGCAAAGGGCTGCAGCTGGCGAGTCGACTCTTTCAGCCGGAACTGGTACTGGCCCAGCTCGTGCTCCGCCGCGCTGTAACGGGTGGCAGTGGCCTTGATGACCCGCAGCTGGACGAAGGTTTCCCGCCCATCAAGGGATGGCAGCTCGAGTTGTAGCTCAGTGGTGGCACCGGGAGCAATCCCTTCCAACCGGATTTGCTGGCTGGCCAGCAGCTCGCCCTCAGCCTTCACTTCGACCAGCAGACGGATGTCGTCGAGACTGGAGAACCAGTAGCGGTTTTCCACTTCCAGCTTGCCGCTCGCCAGATCCAGTGCCCGCACCTTGACCGGGCAGATCACCTGCTTGTATTCATGCAGCCCCGGCCCCGGGGTCTGATCCGGATAGATGAGGCCATCCATGCAGAAGTTGTAGTTGTTGGGGTAGTCGCCGTAGTCGCCGCCGTACTTGTAGACTGGGCGGCCCTGCTCGTCCTGATCCAGAATGCCGTGATCGCACCACTCCCAGATGTAGTGACCCTGAATGTGGGGATGGCGGTCAAACACCTGCTGGTATTCGCTCAGGCCACCCGGGCCGTTGCCCATGGCGTGGGCGTATTCGCAGAGGATGCGTGGCTTCGCCATCGGGAACTCGCCGAAGCAGTTCATCTGGGAGACGCGGGAATACATGGTGCTGACCACATCCACCACCTCGGCATCGCGATCCTCTTCGTAGTGCACCAGCCGGGTCGGGTCGATCGCCTTGCAGCGCTGGTACATGGCTCTGATGTTGCAACCGTAGCCGGACTCGTTGCCGAGCGACCAGATGATGATGGAGGGGTGGTTCTTCTGGGCGTGCACGTGGCGCTCGATGCGATCCACGAACACCGGCTCCCAGAAGGAGTCGTCGGTGATGCGGCTGAGATCGCCGACGTTGGCAAAGCCGTGGGTCTCCACGTCGGTCTCCGCCATCACGAACAGACCGTACTGGTCGCACAGCTCGTAGAAACGCGGGTCGTTCGGGTAGTGGGCGGTGCGCACCGAGTTGAGGTTGTGCTGCTTCATCAACACGATATCGCGCTCAACACGGTCCATGCCGACCGCACGGCTCTTGAGGTGGTCGTTGTCGTGACGGTTCACCCCGTGCAGCTTGAGGTAGTGGCCGTTGACGTAGAAGAGACCATCTTTGACCTTGATTTCACGCACCCCGACCCGCTGCGGGATCACTTCCAGCAGCTCGCCCTGACCGTTGTAGAGGGAGAGTTGCAGCTGGTAGAGGTAAGGATCTTCGGCGCTCCACAGATGGGGGTTGGCCAGATCCAGCGTGAAGCGGCAATCACACTTGCCGTCGATGGCGAGATGGTCGAGGGAGCCGCTGGCGATCTCGCTGCCCTGATCCAGCAGGGACCAGACCAGACGGAGATCACGGGCTGCTGCCCCCAGGTTCTCCAGCTGGATATCGCAGCTCAGGGTCGCGCTCCGGTTGTCGTCGGCCAGCGCGGTGCGGATGAAGAAGTCCTGCACATGGGCGGCCGGTTTGCCCACCAGATAGACGTCGCGGAAGATCCCCGCCATCCACCACATGTCCTGATCTTCGATATAGGTGGAGTCCGCCCACTGCATCACCCGTACCGACAGCAGGTTCTCGCCAATGTTGGCGTAGGCACTGATATCGAACTCGGCGGTGAGACGGCTCCCCTTGCTGAAGCCGACATAGTGGCCGTTCACATAGACCTCGAAGTAGGTCTCCACCCCGTCAAACTTGATGATCACCTGCTCGCCATCCCAGGCCGGGCTCAGCGTGAAGCTGCGCTGATAGGCGCCGGTGGGGTTGTTGGTCGGCACGAAGGGCACGTCTATGGGGAAGGGAAAACCTTCGTCGGTGTACTGGAGCTGACCATGTCCTTCCATCTGCCACATGTTGGGCACGGTGATCTGGCCCCACTCGCTCATGGGGCTGTGATAGAAGGCCTCCGGCACCTGCAGGGGGTGGTCGAAGTAGTGGAACTGCCATTGGCCGCTCAGCCCCAGAAAACGGCGGCTCAGCTCGCGCTGCATGGTGGCCGCCAGCACGTGGTCGGCATAAGAGAAGAAGTAGGCGCGCGGAGCCAGCCTGTTTTCACCAACGAATTGGACGTTTTCCCAGTTATTCACATGTCCTCCCGGAACAAGGCAACTTTGACTGGGTAAACTCTAGATAAACATTTACTAAATATCAGCTTTGGATTGGTAAAGTTTTAACCTGATCACAATGAACAGATGGTTTTGTGAGCGAGATCAGAAGCGGGAGATAAAGGAGGGCAAGATATGGATGAGTGGCATGGATGTTGATAGTAGCTAGCTGCGCTACAATAAAATTAACTATAAAACAATATGATATGAAGATGCTGGATGATATGGGAAAGAGGTTTGCTAGGGAGATGTGTCGCACCACCGCAAGATGGCGCGACTAAAAAGCAGAATATTTTACTAAAATCAGCGGGTGGTGCCACGCAGGGTCAACTTGCTCGGTACCAGCACCCGAAGGGGAATATCCCGCTCGTCTCGCAGCCGCTCAACCAGCAAATTTACCCCCTGGGAGCCCATCAACTCGGAGTGGATCCGCACCGTTGAGAGCGGCGGGAAGGTGAACTTGGCGGTCGGAATATCGTTGACGCTGATAAGCTCGATCTGCTGGGGAATCGCCAATCCCTTCTCATGAATGGCACGCAGCACACCAATGGCGATGGAGTCGGAGGCGACGAACAGCGCCTTGGGCCAGTCGCCAACCAGCATCTCCTTCGCCAACTGGTATCCGGAAGCGCTGGAGAAGTCCCCACGATAGAGATCGCTCTCCTGCACCACCCCCAGCCGCTGGCCATACTCCCGGAAGGCCAGTTCACGCAGGTCCGGATTCTCATCCTGGCCACCGATATAACCGATACGCTGGTGCCCCTGCGCAATGAAGTAATCGACTACCTGCTGGCTGATCAGGGCGAGATCCACATCGACCGAGTCGAACTCGCCCTGTGAACGGCAGTCGACAAACACCAGCTGGCTGGAACAAGCCCTTAGCTGGACGAGACGCTCGGCTGTGAGGGTGCCGACCACCAGAATGCCATCCACGGCGCTAAGTTCGCGCCCTTCACCGCAGTTGTAGAGATGAGTCAGTTCGATATTGAGGCGGGCACTCTGGGTTTCGATGCCATAACGGATAGCGAGATAGTAAGGGTCGTTGACCTCGGTACTCTGGGGATAGGCATAGACCACCAGAAAGTGCAGCTTGCTCTTGTGTACCCCCTTGCGGGCGCTGCTGGTCTTGTACTCCAGCCGTTCGGCAATCTCGAAGATCCGCTGCTTGGTCTCTTCCTTGACGCTCAGGCTGGGATCCTCGTTCAGTACCCGGGATACCGTGGCGAGAGAAACCCCCGCTTCCTGTGCAATTTCCTTCAACGTAGCCATCAATACCTCGCTGGCAGCATCACGTGTTAATCGGTAACGGCTAAAGAGTAACGGGCAATCCCTTGATAGCCCAGCACTTTTACTAATACCAATCGGATTAAACATTAGGTCAGTTTTATCCAATCTCGGCTACAAAGTGACATCACCCGCTCCACATCGGCA
>NZ_JAPDBQ010000090.1:0-16842 GCF_027705325.1 Aeromonas sp. QDB18 | reverse complement strand
AGGCAGAGAAAATCCAAGCAAAACAACACGTTAGACGGTATTATTAATTCGCTTGCCGCTTAAGGTTCTGTACATGAACAAGCGCTGGGAACGGTATGGGAGTTATTGACTGCTAGGGGAGGGAATTAAGCTGGCCGCGCCCTCCGAAGAGGACGGGGCCGTAACTCCTTCTACGCTGACGCCAAAGGCTGGTAGATGAGATGCGCAAAGTGTAACGGTTACCCCGATGATTAGCAACCGACCGGCTGTATGGCGAAGTAATAAGGCGTGTATGCCGACACAAAGACAGATTCAAAAAAACAACCCCGGCGTAAGTTGCAAAGCAACCAAGAGGCCGGGGTCATGTTGCGGGCAACCTTAAAGAGACGCCCTCTTTCAGTCAAACATTCTTACCCCATTTTGTGACGGATCTGGTGGAGCCTGATGACTTTACTGGCAGTTTCTCGCCAAAATTTCACATGTGAAAATTTTCCAGAAAACGCTGTAAGTGCCCATTTTGGGCACTTACAGCGCTCTGTATTTCGTTAGGTCCCCGGTACGCTTTGCATGTTGATGTTTGTTACAGGGAGATCATCTGCATGCGTGAGCAAAATCCGTCAGTTTACAGCGATCCAAACGGGATAATTCTGAAAGAGCTGTATGAGCTGAAACGGCTGGTGATCCAGCAAGGGCAGGGGCAGAAGGAGGTGATTTCTGCCGAGGAGTGTGCCGAGTTGCTGGGGGTTTCTGTCAGCTATGTGTACCGGCTGACCAGTGAAAAGCGTCTGCCGCATTACAAGCCACAAGGCAAAAAGATCTACTTTAAGCGCGTTGAGCTGCTGGACTGGCTGCTCTCCCACCGCATTTCACCGGACGCCGAACTCACTGAGCATGTAACCAAGCGTGTGCGGCAAGCTAGCCATGGGCGGTTGTGAGGTGGGTATGACACAGGATCTGATTACATCTCTCTGCCCCCAGGATCTCCGGTCGGCTTTTATTGAACCTCCGAAACCCCTCGATTTTGTCCTCCCGGGGCTGCCTGTTGGCTGCGTTGGTGCGTTGGTGTCACCGGGAGGGGTGGGCAAATCGATGTTGGCATTGCAACTAGCAATGCAGATATCCGGTGGGCCGGATTGGATTGGGCTTGGCAATCTGGGCAGGGGGGCTGTGCTCTACCTGCCTGCTGAGGACCCTTGGCCTGTACTGCACCAGCGCTTGTTTGCCTTGGGCGGAGGCCTTGATGCTGAACTTCGTGCCAACGTTGAACGAGACCTTCGTTTGATATCGCTTCAGGGAGCCAGTCCGAATGTGCTGGATAGCAATTGGTGGGAAGCGATTGCTATGTGGGCTGAGGGGGTCAGGTTGGTGGTTATCGATACACTGAGACGCTTTCACGATGCTGATGAGAATGCAGCCTGTGCTATGACACTGGTGCTGGGTCAGCTGGAACGGCTGGCCATGCTGAAGGGATGCGCTGTGTTGTTTGTACACCACACCAGCAAATCCGCAGTTTTCCAAGAGGCTGGCGATCTGCAGCAGGCAAGCAGAGGTTCGTCGGTACTGGTGGACAACATTCGCTGGCAGGCCTATCTCGCCACTATGACCAAGAAAGAGGCGCAGCAGCTGGGCGTATCGGTAGAGAAGAGCCAGCTTTACGTGCGGTTTGGGGTAAGCAAAAGCAATTATGGGCCGCCACTACCGGAGCGCTGGCTGGAGCGGAAGGAAGGTGGCGTGCTGTACCCCGCTGGTTTGGACGTAATACGCCAGGCTGGAGGCAAACGTGTCTTGCTTTGAATTGACCCATGCCCGGCACGACCATATGCACTGCCTTGCTCCCGGGTTGTTTAGGGCGATCTCGCATGGCCAACGCCGCCGTGACAAGCTGGAGGTGATTTACCGTTTGGATAACGGTAATCAGATTGAGTTTTCTGGGCCAGAGCCCTTGGGGGCTGACGATTTGCGCGTACTTCAAGGGTTGGTTGCCCTAGCTGGGCTTGAATCAGAAAGTGGCAAGATTGGGCTTATTGCGAGTGGTGAAACCGGAGAGATATTACGAGACCTACTTCAGCTGCGTGGGATTGCCAACCAGCAGGATGTCTTGGTAGTCAAAAGCAGCTTGCGCAAACTGGCCAAGGAGATTGGTTACGCAAACCCTCGTGACACCAATACGGTGCGTCGCATTGTCGAGCGGTTGTGGAAGGTATCGGTAATAGCACAGGTAGCAGGCTTGCGTAGTGGTTTTCGTCTGCTGGCGAACTATGCCAGCGATCCCCTGACCGATAGGCTCTTTGTGGCGCTTAATCCATTGCTGACCAATGCCATATTGGGTAATGGCCGATATACCTATATCGATCTGGCTGAGGTACGGCAACTGCGTAGTAGCACTGCCCGGATATTGCATCAGCGGCTTTGTGCCTGGATTGATTGTGGCCGCAGCAAGCCAGTAGGTTTAGATAAACTGGTCTCTTACGCTTTTACTGATAAGTCCAGCGCGGCCACCAACCGAAAGCGGCAATCGCGAGTTCGCAAGGCGCTGTATGAACTGGCTGAACTGGGTTGGTCAATCAGTGAACATGCCAAGGGGCGGTTTACCATCGGCCGGCCTGCACTATCACGATAACGGTCACAAACTATCACGAAAGTGGTCACAAAGTTCACGATAACGGTCACAAGCCAATTCAGTGAAACCCAGTTACCGCTTGGGCTGCAGGGCGATCCTGAAATCCGATCTATATTATCTAAGATAATCTAGGCCAGCGCATGGTTGCGCTGGCCTATTTGTTGGCTCTTCCTGGCTATGATCTCGTCGAGGGTGCTTCTATCACCCCAAGACATTGGGGAAATCGAGCATGGCATCTCGGCGCCGCGATTCAAGAATGTCGGCGTAGATTTCGGTGGTTCTCAGCTCACTGTGCCCCAGCAAGCGGGAGAGGGCATAGATATCGACGCCTCGGTTAAGCTGGATGACGGCGAAGGTATGACGCGCGCTGTGGAAGGTGACCTTCTTGGTTATACCCGCCTGCAACGCCCACCGGGTGAGCTCCATGTTGTGCCAAGCCGAGTACTTGAGGCCCTTGAAGATCCGCTCTGTTGCCTTGCCTGGGCGCCCCATCAGCTGCATCGCCATGTCATTCAAATCCAGGTATTGCAGGCCGCTGGTCTTTTTCTGGGTGAAGACGATACGGTAATGGCCATAGAAGGGCTCCAGCTCGGCCCAGGTCAACTTGTGAATGTCGGACCAGCGCAAGCCAGTGCAACAAGAGAACAGAAAGGCGCGCTTAAGAACGTCGTAGCGGCACTCGGCTTGGGCCAGGGCTCGCACCTCGTCTTCGGTCAGGTAAACCCGTTTGTTCTTCTCCCCCTGGATAGCTTTGACACGTCGTACCGGATTATCCGGTAGCAGCCGTTCCTGCTCAGCCTGGTTCAGGGCCGCCCTTAACTTGTTGAAATAGGCACTCTGGGTGTTGCGGCTCAGTGGTGTGCCGCTTTTGGTGCGGGCTTTGTGCATCAGGTAATGCCGAAAACCCTCCAGGAACAGCTGATCTACTTCCTCGAAAGTCAGCTCCGGCAGCTTATGGTACTGGCGTAAATGCTTGAGGGCTGATATCCAGATGGAATGGTTGCTCTTGCTGCCTGCCGCTTTTTGGTCTGTAACCTCCTGGAAATACTCGAAGAAGCTGGCCTTGTAGGCGTTCGAGAAATCCAGATGGTGTTTACCGGTCTCGTACTCGAAGAGTCGCTTGGCGCGGATGGCTTCGGCTGCTCGCTGGGTTTCTTTGTTGTGGAGCCGCTGTGCTGGGGTACGCGGCTTGTCGTATAGGAAGAGATCCAGGGGCTCTCTGCTGCGTTTGTGCTTGCGGATGCCCGTGGTTGGTTCAAGGTAGGAGCCGGCGTAATAGGTTAAGCGCAGAGCGCGCTTGCCTTCGGCGTCAGGTTCGCGTAATTCGATGCTGATCTTCATAATTGTCCCCCGAAAGTACCCCGAGAGGTTACTTTGGGGTACTCTCGGGGTAAATTCTCACGAAACAAGATCAGGCAAGAATAGCCAGTAAAAAACAAAGTCCAATATTTACAATGCCTTATGTTCTCACTGGCTGCTTTTTATTGCTGATTTTTCACCACATTACTTGCCGATGCAGAAGCTGGAGAAGATGCGGCCCAGCAGATCGTCGGAGCTGAACTCGCCCGTGATTTCGGACAGGGACTCCTGGGCCAGGCGCAGCTCCTCGGCCACCAGTTCGCCAGCCACATAGACCTCAAGCTGCTCCCTGGCTACCAGCAGCCGCTCGGCTGCGCGCTCCAGTGCGTCCAGGTGGCGGCGGCGGGCCATGAAGCCCCCCTCGGTATTGCCCTGGAAGCCCATGCAGGCCTTGAGGTGCTCGCGCAGGGCGGGCAGCCCCAGCTCGGTCTTGGCGGAGATGCGATAGACGGCGTGGCCCTGCTCCTGGCTCGGTGCCAGATCCTCGCCGGTCAGGTCCGCCTTGTTGCGCACCACGGTGAGGCCGATGTTTTTTGGCAACCGATCAACGAATTCCGGCCAGATGTCGTGGGGATCGACGGCATCCGTGGTGGTGCCGTCCACCATGAACAGCACCCGGTCGGCCTGTTCGATCTCGGCCCAGGCACGCTCGATGCCGATCTGTTCCACCTTGTCCTGGGTATCGCGCAGGCCCGCGGTGTCGATGATGTGCAGCGGCATGCCATCCAGATGGATGTGCTCGCGCAGCACGTCGCGGGTGGTACCGGCGATCTCGGTGACGATGGCGGACTCGCGGCCTGCGAGGGCGTTGAGCAGGCTCGATTTACCGGCGTTGGGGCGACCGGCGATCACCACCTTCATCCCCTCTCGCAGCAGGGCACCCTGCTTGGCCTCGCCGCGCACGTCGTCCAGCTCGGACATGATGGCGTAGAGGTCACCCGCCACCTTGCCGTCGGAGAGAAAGTCGATCTCTTCATCCGGGAAGTCGATGGCCGCTTCCACATAGATGCGCAGCCGGGTGAGGCTCTCCACCAACTGCTGAACCTTGCCGGAGAACTGCCCCTGGAGGGAGTGCATGGCGCTGCGGGCGGCCTGCTCGCTGGAGGCTTCGATGAGATCGGCGATGGCCTCGGCCTGGGCCAGATCCAGCTTGTCGTTGAGGAAGGCGCGCTCGCTGAACTCGCCCGGGCGGGCGGGGCGGATGCCGTCGATCTGCAGGATGCGGCGGATCAGCATGTCGAGAATGACGGGGCCGCCATGGCCCTGCAGCTCCAGTACGTCTTCGCCGGTGAAGCTGTTGGGGGCCTTGAACAGCAGGGCTATGCCCTGATCCAGCGCCTGGCCCTGCTCGTCCCTGAACGGCAGATATTCGGCATAACGCACCCTGGGGAGCTTGCCGAGCACTATCTCGGCGACCCGCTCGGCGGCAGGGCCGGAGACGCGGACTATGCCGACGCCGCCACGGCCGGGGGCGGTGGCCTGGGCCACGATGGTATCTGTTGTCATCTTGCTTGACTCGCTGGTTGGCTGAATGAGTAAGAGGGTGGGGGACATTGTAATAAAAAAGGCGGCCCGAAGGCCGCCTCTTTTGTCATCAGGAAAGATGGGCTGCGCATCAGTTGCGTGAGTGCAGGCCTTTCTTCTCCAGCTGACGATAGATGATGGTCTGCTGGATGATGGAGATGACGTTGCTCACCAGCCAGTACAGAGTCAGACCTGCCGGGAACCAGAGGAACATGAAGGTGAAGATGATCGGCATGAACTGCATCACCTTCTGCTGCATCGGGTCCGTGATGGTGGTCGGGCTCATCTTCTGCAGATACCACATGGAGGCACCCATGAGGATTGGCAGCACGAAGAAGGGGTCCTTCACCGACAGGTCGGTGATCCACAGGGCGAACGGCGCGTGGCGCAGCTCGACAGACTCCATCAGTGCCCAGTAGAGGGCGATGAAGATGGGCATCTGTACCAGGATGGGCAGGCAGCCGCCCAGCGGGTTGACCTTCTCCTTCTTGTACAGCTCCATCATGCCCTGGGACATCTTCTGGCGATCGTCACCGAAGCGTTCCTTGAGCGCAGCCAGCTTGGGCTGGAGCATGCGCATCTTGGCCATGGAGGTGTACTGGGCCTTGGTCAGCGGGAACATGATGCCGCGCACCAGCAGGGTCAGCATGATAATGGCCAGACCCCAGTTCTGGACGAAACCGTGGAACACGGTCAGCAGCCAGTGCAGCGGTTGGGCGATGAACCAGAGCCAGCCGTAGTCGACGGTCAGATCCAGGTGGTTTGCCACCTTGGCCATCTGATCCTGCAGCTTGGGACCGATCCACAGCTTGCCGCTCACCTCGGCCTGCTGGCCGGCAGCGACGTCAACCAGCGGCGCCTTGTAGCCGATGATGGCCTGGTCCTTGCCCGGGATCACGCGGCTGTAGAAGCTGTTGGTGTCGTTGGCATTCGGGGCCCAGGCAGAGACGAAGTAGTGCTGCAGCATGGCGACCCAACCACCCTGGGTGGTCTTGTTCAGGTCGGCATCCTTCATCTCGTCGAAGGTGTACTTCTTGTAGCGGGAGTCTTCGCTGGAGAAGGCACCACCACGGTAGGCACTGGCCACCATGGCATGACCTTCCTGATCCTTCGGCGTGGTCATGGTCTGCTTCAGCTGACCGTAGAACTGTACCTGGACCGGCTCGGCAGACTTGTTGTCGATCTTGTAGTCGACGCCCACGGCGTAATCACCGCGCTTGAGCACGAACTCCTTGGTGAAGACCACACCCTTGCTGTCGGTCCAGGTCATCGGAACGACGACTTGATCCTGACCATCGGCCAGCTGATAGCTGGTCTGGGCGGCTTCATAGGTAGGACGACCCTGGGCCTGGCTGTCCGGACCATTGCGACCGACCAGACCGCTCTGGGCCACATAGAGGTGGGCAGGCTGGCTGGTCAGCAGGGTGAACGGCTGTTCCTTGCCTTCTTCCAGCTTGTGTGCCAGCAGTTCGGCAGAGACGATGTCACCGCCCTGGGTATCCAGGGTCAATTTGAGCACGTCGGAGGAGACGGTGATCAGCTTGCGCGCGGCGTTACCATTTGCTTGCTCGGAAACCTGAGGAATATCACCGGTCTGACCGGCTTCAGGTACGAAATGTTCGGTTTGGGCCACGGTAGTCGGGGCCGGCTTCGGAGCCTTGTCGGACTCCCACTGTTGCCAGAGCAAGAAGCTCACGAACAGCAAACCGATCAGGAGTAAATTGCGTTGTGATTCCATAGTCTTCAGTTTCTTCGCTTTGGTTGCGGAACCGGGTCATAACCACCCTCGGATAAGGGATGGCATTTTAATAGACGTTTGCTGGCTAACCAAACGCCTTTTATGAAACCGTGAAGTCGGATTGCTTCTATCGCAAATTGGGAACAAGTCGGGGTGAAACGGCAGCGCGGCCCGAGCAGGGGACTAATGATTAGCTGATACAGGCGTATCAGTTTGATTGCTACCCATTGCAACGGCGTGACAGAGTGCGCCATAGCTTTTCCAGTAACTTGAACAGCGCTTCGTTGTCCATCTCCTTCACGCCACCCTTGGCGATCACGACGATGTCGATAGCGGGCAGATTGGCTTGATTGAGGCGAAAACTTTCCCGAACCACTCGTTTTACACGGTTGCGCCAGACGGCACGCTTGAGCGCCTTTTTGGGCACGGCGAGGCCAAGACGGGGGTGTTCGAGGGAGTTGGGGCAAGCAAGAAGCGTAATTTGCGGAGAAGCGGCCCGGACAGGCTCGGCGAAAACGCGTTTGAAGTGTTCGGGAGTTAACAGACGTAACTCCCGAGAGAAGGTGTGCTGGGTAGGCATTAGACTACCAGGCGGGCACGACCCTTGGCACGACGAGCGGCCAGAACTTTGCGGCCGTTGGCAGTAGCCATGCGAGCGCGGAAACCGTGAGAGCGCTTGCGCTTCAGGTTGGACGGTTGAAAAGTACGTTTCATGATTCGATTCCGTATTTCTGTACAGTTTTGATTGTCACACTTAGCCGACGCGCCAGCTATAGCGTGTGACGACTAGCAAAAGAGGCCGAATTCTAAACAGAGTTCAGCTTCTCGTCAATCCGCCGTTCCTTTCCATCTCGCCCCGTTCGTCGACCGAGCGGGATAATCTGGCAGGATCCGGAGGATCAAGGGCCCCGAATTATACTGGCAACCCGGGGTTAAACAAGGATCCCTCAAGAAAAAAGGCGGCCAGGCCGCCAAAGAGAGAGCTATTTAAGTACTTTGCGCAGGAACTCCCGGGTACGGGGATCCTGCGGATCGACCAATATCTGATCCGGCGGCCCCTGCTCCACGATCCGGCCTCCTTCCATGAAGATCACCCGATCGGCGACATCACGGGCAAACTCGATCTCGTGGGTCACCACCACCATGGTCTGGTGCTGGCGGGCGAGCTGCTTCATCAGGCCCAGCACCTCGTCGACCCACTCGGGATCGAGGGCGGAGGTGGGCTCGTCAAACAGGATCACCTTGGAGTGGGCCGCCATGGCCCGGCCGATGCCGACGCGCTGTTGCTGGCCGCCGGAGAGGGAGGCCGGGTAGGCATCCTGTTTCTCGGCGAGGCCGATGTCCTTGAGGATGCCCAGGGCAGTGGCACGAGCCTCCGCCTTCGGCTGCTTCCAGACGGTGATCAGCCCCTCGGCGATGTTGTCCAGCGCCGTCTTGTTGGCGAACAGGGCGTAGTTCTGGAACACGAAAGAGGCGCGTTTGCGCAGTTCGATGGCCTGCTGGTCGCTGGCCTTGGCCAGATCCACGGCGAGGTCATCGATGACGAGCCGCCCTGCATCCGGGGTTTCCAACAGGTTGAGACAGCGCAGCAGAGTCGACTTGCCGGTACCGGAAGGACCGATGATGACGACAATCTCCCCCTTCTTTACCTCAAGATCGATGCCGTTGAGCACCTGATTTCCGTCATAGGCCTTGGAGAGACCCGTTAGGTTGATCATGACAGGCCTCCTTTAATAAGCACGGTTCAGCCGCACTTCCAGCAGATGCTGCAAGCGGGTGAAGAAGATGACCACCACCCAGTAGATCAGCGCCACCGCCATGAAGCTCTCGAAGAACTTGAAGGAGGAGGCCGCTTCCATCTGGGCCTTGCCCATGATCTCCGCCACTCCCAGGGTAAACGCCAGGGAGGTGCTCTTGATCATGTCGATGAAGTAGTTCATCAGCGATGGTGTCGCGATGCGGGCAGCCTGGGGCAGGATGATCCGCTGCATCGCCTGCAGCCGGCTCATGCCGATGCTGAGGGCGGCTTCCATCTGGCTCTTGTGGATGCCGAGAATGGCTGCCCGGATCGACTCGGCCATGTAGGCGGCAAAGTGCAGGGTCAGGCCGATGATGGCGGCGGTAAAGGCATCCATCCCCACGAAGATGGGGAAGAGCTGCGGCAGCCCGTAATAGAGCAGGAACAGCTGGACGAGCAGCGGTGTACCCCGGAAGAACGAGATATACAGCATCGCCAGCCAGTGAAGTGCGGGAACGCGAAACACCCGTACTATCGCCAGGATCAGCGACAGTACGAGTGCCAATACGAATCCCCACAGGGCCATTTCCATCGTGGTGCCCAGGTATTTGAGCAGGATGGGAAACAGCCCTAGCGTGTACTCGAGGTCAAATTCCATCATTTATTTGCTGGTGATGTCCGCTGCGAACCATTTTTCGGAGATTTTGGTCAGGGTGCCGTCTTTGCGCATGGCGGTGAGGGCATCGTCAACCTTTTTCAGCACGGCCTGCTTTTCCGGGGTCTTCAGGAAGGGCAGGGCGTTCTCGATGGTTTCGAACGGTGCACCAGCCTGTTGCAGCGGCAGCTTGGATTCCTTGATCAGCTGGGCGGTGGAGACGCGGTCCATCACGAAGGCGTCGATGCGGCCCAGGGCGACATCCTGCTCGAAGGCGGAGTCATAGGTACGGATATCGATCTTCTTGTTGGGGTCGTTCTTGCGCAGCAGCTCTTCGAAGTTGGAGCCCAGGTTGACGGCGACTTTCTTGCCTTCCAGGTCTTTGATGCCGTGGATGGTGTTGTTGCCCTTGCGGACCACGATCTGAGCACCGTCATAGACATAGGGCTGGGAGAAGGCGTACTTGGCCTTGCGCTCGTCGGTGATGGTGATCTGGTTGGAGATGGTGTCGACGCGGCCGGTTTCCAGCATGCCGAACAGGCCGGAGAAGCTGGCGGTCACGAACTCGACCTTGTAGCCGGTGCGCTCACCGATCTGGTTCCACATGTCCACCTCGAAGCCCTGCAGCTTGTCCTGCTTGACGAAGGTGAACGGGAAATATTTGCCGGACATGCCGACCTTGATGGTTTCCTGGGCGATGGCCTGGCCGGACAGGCTGGCCAGCAGAATGGCGGCGCCGGAAATCAGTTTGATGGTGGATTTCATGGGGATTCCTCTCTCTGTAGTGCTGTATTTTTAGTTGTAATCACGGGTTGGCGCTGATGTTATTGGAATAAAATATAAAAAATAAATGATATTTGGTTATATAAAATAACTATGGTTGCAGCGCGCCATTCTGTCCACATTGCCGATATCCGGCTGTGGGTAACTTTGGGGATGAAATGGGATCCTGGGGCGTTGGATCCTTGAAAGTCAAGGATCTTATTTGCTGGATCCGTGCGGCAGCAACTGGAGATCCGGCCACTAAAAACGTAGAATAGCCGGTCTTTACTTAATCAATTGACGGGAGTCTAGAGTGACTGCTTCGCTATGGCAGCAGTGCCTTAACCGGCTGCAAGATGAGTTGCCCTCGGCAGAATTCAGCATGTGGATCCGGCCGCTTCAAGCGGAGTTGAGTGACAATACTCTGACCCTGTATGCACCGAACCGCTTTGTTCTGGACTGGGTACGCGACAAGTACCTGCTCCGGGTCAACGGCATCATCAACGAGCTGTGCGGAGCCGACGCTCCCACCCTGCGTTTTGATATCGGCAATCGCCCTCATCCCGTCGCGGTCGCCAGGGCGCCGGCCCGTGGTGTCGATCCTGTGAATAACTCTCCCAAGAGCTGGGAAAACAAGGCCGAAAACAAGCCCGAGCCAAACCACAAGAGCAACACCAACGTGAACTATACCTTCGAGAATTTCGTCGAGGGTAAGTCCAACCAGCTGGCCCGTGCGGCCGCCCGTCAGGTGGCCGACAATCCGGGTGGTGCCTACAACCCGCTGTTCCTCTATGGCGGAACCGGCCTGGGCAAGACCCACCTGCTGCACGCCGTTGGCAATGCCATCAAGGATCGCAAGAAAGACGCCAAAGTCATCTACATGCACTCCGAACGGTTCGTGCAGGACATGGTGAAGGCGCTGCAGAATAACGCCATTGAAGAGTTCAAGCGTTATTACCGTAGCGTCGATGCCCTGCTCATCGATGACATCCAGTTCTTCGCCAACAAGGAGCGCTCCCAGGAGGAGTTCTTCCACACCTTCAATGCCCTGCTTGAAGGCAACCAGCAGATCATTCTGACCTCGGACCGCTATCCGAAAGAGATCAACGGGGTGGAAGATCGTCTCAAGTCCCGCTTCGGCTGGGGGCTCACGGTGGCGATCGAGCCGCCCGAGCTGGAGACCCGGGTTGCCATCCTGATGCGCAAGGCGGACGAGAACCAGATCCATTTGCCAGACGAAGTGGCCTTCTTCATCGCCAAGCGGCTTCGCTCCAACGTCCGTGAACTGGAAGGCGCCCTCAACCGGGTGATCGCCAACGCCAACTTCACCGGCCGCGCCATCAACATCGACTTCGTGCGCGAGGCGCTGCGCGATCTCCTGGCCTTGCAGGAGAAGCTGGTCACCATCGACAACATCCAGAAGACGGTGGCGGAGTATTACAAGATCAAGCTGGCGGATCTGCTCTCCAAGCGTCGCTCCCGCTCCGTTGCTCGCCCGCGCCAGCTGGCGATGGCGCTGGCCAAGGAGCTGACCAACCACAGCTTGCCTGAGATAGGGGATGCCTTTGGTGGCCGTGACCACACCACGGTTCTTCATGCCTGCCGCAAGATCGAGCAGCTGAAGGAAGAGAGTCACGACATCAAGGAAGACTATTCCAACCTGATCCGTACCCTTTCTTCCTGATAACGGAACGGAGTGCACAGATGCAGATTGCATGTTCCAGCCTGATCCGAATCCTTTCCTCCCAATAACAACGGAGAGCACAGATGCAGCTCGAAATTAGCCGTGAGGCCCTGTTACGTCCCCTGCAACTGGTGTCCGGTGCCCTGGGTGGCCGGCCGACCCTGCCCATCCTCGGCAACGTCCTGCTCGATGTCAGCAATGGCCTGCTGTCGCTGACCGGGACCGATCTCGAGGTGGAGATGATCGGACAGGTCTATCTCAACAGCGACAGCCAGGATGGCCGCACCACAGTGCCGGCGCGCAAGCTGCTGGACATCTGTCGCGGTCTGCCGGAGGGGGCGGAGATCCGTCTCAGCACCGAGGGAGAGCGCCTCATCATCCGTTCCGGCCGCTCCCGCTTCAACCTGTCGACCCTGCCGGCGACCGAATACCCGAACATCGAGGATTGGGAATCCGTGCTCGAGTTCGACATCAGCCAGCTGGAGCTGAAAAAACTCATCGACGCGACCCAGTTCTCCATGGCGAGCCAGGACGTGCGCTACTACCTGAACGGCATGCTGTTCGAGAGCGAAGGCCACGGCCTGCGTACCGTGGCGACGGACGGTCACCGGCTGGCCACCTGCCGCCGCGAGGTGGTGGGGGAATCGCTGCCCGATCATCAGGTCATCCTGCCGCGCAAAGGGGTGCTGGAGCTGGTGCGCCTGCTGGAAGCGGAAGACAAGCCGGTAAGGCTGCAAGTGGGCCGCAGCAATCTGCGCGCCGCCCTGGATGGCTTCATTTTCACCTCCAAGCTGGTGGATGGCCGTTTCCCGGACTGGCGCCGCGTCATCCCGAGGGGGAGCGACAAGGCCCTGATCGCCGGTCGCGAGGATCTGCGCCAGGCCTTTGCCCGTGCCGCCATCCTCTCCAACGAGAAATTCCGTGGGGTGCGTCTCAATCTGCAGGAAAACCTGCTGCGCATCACCGCCAACAACCCGGAACAGGAAGAAGCCGAAGAGCTGCTTGACGTACAATACGCCGCTGGCGAGATGGAGATCGGCTTCAACGTCTCCTATGTGCTGGACGTGTTGAATACGTTAAAATGTGACCAAATCCGGATCAGCCTGAGCGATTCCATCAGCAGCGCCATTATTGAGGATTTTGAGAACCAAGATGCCCAGTATGTGGTGATGCCGATGCGGATCTAGTCGTGTCCCTGGTCAAACTCCAGCTCAGCGACTTTCGCAACATTCAGCACGCCAGTCTCGCGCTGTCTCCCGGCCTCAATATCCTGGTCGGGAGCAACGGCAGCGGCAAGACCAGCGTGCTGGAAGCCATTCATTACCTTGGTCTCGGCCGCTCGTTTCGTACCCATTTGACCGGGCGGGTCATCCGCCAGGGCGAGCGGGCCTTTACCCTGTTTGCCCAGTGCGAGCTGGAGGGGCGTCAGGTGCCCATCGGGCTTGCCAAGGACAAGGGGGGCGAAACCCAGCTCAAGATCGCCGGTGCCCAGGCCCAGCGCCTGGCCGATCTGGCGGAGCTGTTGCCGGTACAGTTGATCCACCCCGATGGTTTCAGCCTGCTGACCGGTGGGCCCCAGGCCCGCCGTGCCTGGCTCGACTGGGGTGTTTTCCATCAGGAGCCGACCTTCTTCTCCCTCTGGGGGCGGGTGCGTCGGCTGTTGAAGCAGCGCAATGCCTTGCTGCGCCAGAGCACCCAGTATCGTCAACTGGCGTTCTGGGATCAGGAGCTGGTGCGACTGGGTGGCGAGCTGGCGGGGTTTCGCGCCAGTTATTGTCAGGCCATTACGCCCCTGATCAAGGAGATGACGGCAGATTTTCTGCCGGAGTTCGATATCAGTCTTGGATTCTATCGAGGCTGGGAAAAAGACACTCCCCTCGATGCATTGCTGGAGGCGGGGTTCGAACGGGATCGTTCGCTGGGGTACACTGGGGTCGGTCCGCAGAAGGCGGACGTGCGGCTCAAGGCGAACGGCGTGCCCGCGCAGGATATTTTGTCCAGGGGTCAGCTGAAGTTGCTGGTCTGTGCCATGCGGCTGGCCCAAGGGCTCTATTTGAATCAACATAGCAGCCGCGGCTGTATTTTTTTAATTGATGATTTTGCCTCTGAACTGGATGTCGACAAACGTCGTCTGCTGGCCGCAAGGCTGAAGCAGTGCGCGTCCCAGGTGTTCATCACCGCCATCGATACCGGTCAGCTCGCAGACATGATGGATGCGAGTGACTGCAAGCTGTTCCACGTGGAACAAGGCAAGATCTCCGAAACGTTAGAGAAGGCAGAGAGTAAGCTATGAGTGAAAATACTTACGACTCCTCGAATATCAAGGTGCTGAAGGGCCTGGATGCGGTCCGCAAGCGCCCGGGGATGTATATCGGCGATACGGACGATGGATCGGGCCTGCACCACATGGTGTTCGAGGTCGTCGACAACTCCATCGACGAGGCTCTGGCTGGCTACTGCTCCGATATCCAGGTCAAGATCCATTCCGACGGCTCCGTCTCCGTGCGCGACAACGGTCGCGGCATTCCGGTGGACATCCACCCGGAAGAGGGCCGCTCCGCCGCCGAAGTCATCATGACCGTGCTGCACGCAGGCGGCAAATTCGATGACAACTCCTACAAGGTGTCCGGCGGTCTGCACGGTGTGGGTGTCTCCGTGGTGAACGCGCTTTCCGACAAGCTGCTGCTGACCATCCGCCGCAACGGTCATGTCTACGAGCAGACCTATCACCTGGGCGAGCCGCAGGCACCCCTCAAGCAGATTGGTGACAGCACCGGCACCGGGACCGAAGTTCGCTTCTGGCCGAGCCCGACCATCTTCAGCGACACCCTGTTCCACTACGAGATCCTGGCCAAGCGTCTGCGCGAGCTCTCCTTCCTCAACTCCGGCGTCTCCATCCGTCTGATGGACGAGCGTGATGGGCGCGAGGCGCACTTCTGCTACGAAGGGGGCATCAAGGCCTTCGTCGAGTACCTGAACCAGAACAAGACCCCGATCCACCCCAAGGTGTTCCACTTCACCACAGAGCAGGACGGCATCGGTGTCGAAGTCGCCATGCAGTGGAACGACGCCTATCAGGAAGGGGTCTACTGCTTCACCAACAACATTCCGCAGCGGGATGGTGGTACCCACCTGGTGGGCTTCCGTACCGCGCTGACCCGGACGCTGAACAACTACATGGACAAGGAGGACTACAGCAAGAAGGCCAAGTCCGCCGCCAGTGGTGACGACGTCCGTGAAGGTCTGATTGCCGTTATCTCCGTCAAGGTGCCTGATCCCAAGTTCTCCTCCCAGACCAAGGACAAGCTGGTCTCGTCCGAGGTGAAGACCGCCGTGGAACAGGCGATGGGCGAGAA
This sequence comes from Aeromonas sp. QDB18, assembly GCF_027705325.1. Lineage (NCBI taxonomy): Bacteria > Pseudomonadati > Pseudomonadota > Gammaproteobacteria > Aeromonadales > Aeromonadaceae > Aeromonas > Aeromonas sp. QDB18. The sequence goes on along the minus strand of NZ_JAPDBQ010000090.1, from coordinate 1,427 downwards.
GCTGGCGGACTTCCTGCTGGAAAACCCGGGCGATGCCAAGATCGTGGTCAACAAGATCATCGATGCGGCCCGTGCCCGCGAAGCGGCCCGCAAGGCCCGCGAACTGACCCGCCGCAAGGGCGCGCTGGATATCGCCGGTCTGCCCGGCAAGCTGGCGGACTGTCAGGAGAAAGACCCGGCGCTCTCCGAACTCTACATCGTGGAAGGGGACTCTGCTGGCGGCTCCGCCAAGCAGGGTCGCAACCGGAAGAACCAGGCCATCCTGCCCCTCAAGGGTAAAATCCTGAACGTGGAGAAGGCCCGTTTCGACAAGATGATCTCCTCCCAGGAGGTGGGCACCCTGATCACCGCCCTGGGCTGTGGCATCGGTCGCGACGAGTACAACCCGGACAAGCTGCGCTATCACAACATCATCATCATGACGGATGCGGACGTCGATGGTGCGCACATCCGTACCCTGCTGCTGACCTTCTTCTATCGTCAGATGCCGGAAATCATCGAGCGTGGCTATGTCTTCATCGCCCAGCCGCCGCTCTACAAGGTGAAGAAGGGCAAGCAGGAGCAGTACCTGAAAGACGAAGACGCATTGTTGCAGTACCAGACCGCCATGGCGCTGGACGGTGCGACCCTGCACGTCAACGAGTCTGCCCCGGCCATCGGTGGCGAGGCGCTGGAGCGTCTGGTCAACCAGCATCGCGCCGTGACTCACCTGATCACCCGCATGTCCCGTCGTGCCCCGGAAGCCGTGCTGACCCAGCTGATCTATCAGCCTGAGTTGAACGAAACCCTGCTGGCCAGCGAGAGCGATCTGCTGGCCTGGTGCCAGAGCATGGAGGCCGTGCTCAACGAGAGCAACCACGGCATCCAGTACCAGATGCAGGTACGCCACGATGAAGAGCGCCGTCTGTTCGTGCCGCACGCAGTGGTACGCCAGCACGGGGTCGACCGCGAATACCCGCTCAGCTACGACTTCCTGCAATCCTCCGAGTACCGTCAGCTGGTCTCCCTGGGCAAGGAGATCGCCAACCTGATCGAGGAAGGCGGTTACATCAAGCGTGGCGAGAAGGTGAAGCCGGTCGCCAGCTTCGTTGAAGCGGTCGAGTGGCTGATGGGCGAAGGCAAGCGTGGCATCTACATCCAGCGCTATAAAGGGCTGGGGGAGATGAACCCGGAGCAGCTGTGGGAAACCACCATGGATCCGGAAGCCCGTCGCATGCTGCGTGTCACCATCGACGATGCGGTCGGCGCCGACCAGCTCTTCTCCACCCTGATGGGTGACGCCGTAGAGCCCCGTCGCGACTTCATCGAGACCAACGCCCTGCGGGTTGCCAACCTCGACGTCTAATAGACTGTATGGAGATGGTATTCACCTGACAGTTGCCCACAAAAGGGAGTGGTCATACGGCTTCAAACCGGATAACAAAACG
>NZ_JAPDBQ010000089.1:0-17066 GCF_027705325.1 Aeromonas sp. QDB18 | reverse complement strand
TGTTCATAGAAAAACGCCCCAGGCCATCGAGACCCAGGGCGGTGAAGATATCAAAGACCCGTTTTCCGGTAAATCGCTATGCGGCTCCGCTTAAGTGAACAGCATTGCGCCTTAGGGCGGCCTTGTGGTGTCTGCGGGTGTCAGCATGGAATAGTGAACAGTCTGTTGCTGGTAGTGCGTTCTGTTGTTGATAGATGAAAAAATATCAGGATTCACTAAAGACCGTTCATGATTGTGCCGATAGAACTACCAAGATGGGGGTATTCCCGGCCCCCGGCTACCACAAGGATTCGTTGTCATGACTCTCTCGTTGCGCGGCAAGCTGCTCGCGGCCAGCCTGGGGGGAGTGCTGCTGATGGCAGCCCTGCTCGGTATTGTCGCCTTCCACACCCTCAAATCCCGCACCCTTGACGCCATCCAGAGCGAGGCGGTCAACTACGGCCACGCCCACTCGGTGGCCATCGGCAACTGGCTTGAGGATCGCAAGCACGCGGTCGACGCCCTGGCCGCCGTCATTGCGCGCGACCCCGACACGGCCCTGGTGCCCCACCTGTTGCAGACCCGCACCTCCGGCGGTTTCGGCCTCACCTATTTTGGTTCGGCGCAGGGGGAGATGACCCGCCACGATCCCGCCCTCAACACCGCCAACTATGACCCCAGGGCCCGCCCCTGGTACCAGAACGCCGACAAGGCGGGCAAGCTCATCGTCACGCCGCCCTATGTCAGCGTGACCATGCAGCAGATGGTGGTGACCCTGGCCGAGCCGGTGAGCCACCAGGGCCGGGTGATCGGGGTGGCCGGGGCGGATCTCTCCCTCGACGCCCTCATCGACGAGGTGCTGGCCATGAAGGTGCAGGGAGAGGGCTACGCCATGCTGCTCGATCGCACCGGCCTCATCGTCGGCCACCCGAACAAGGAGCTGGCGCTCAAGCAGGTGGCGGAGCTGGATCCCGGCCTCACCGGGGCGGCGCTGGATGCGTGGAGCCGCGACGACGAACTGCACGGCGCCAATCTGAACGGGCGCGAGGTGCTGCTCTCGGTGCAGGGAGTGCCCGGCACCGACTGGCTGCTCGCCATGGTGATGTACAAGGAGGTGCTGGAGGCGCCGCTCGCCTCCCTGCTGTGGCAACTGGTAGGGCTGACCCTGGTGCTGCTGCTGGTGTTCGGTGCCCTGCTCATCGCCATGTTCAACTACCTGTTCGCGGATCTGGGGCGGGTCTCCAGGGCGCTTGCCGACATCGCCCACGGGGAGGGGGATCTCACGGTGCAGATCGCCACCCGCAGCCAGGATGAGGTGAGGCAGCTGGCCCAGAACTTCAACCAGTTCGTGGCGCGACTGCACGGCATCGTCAGCCGGTTGCGGGACGTCACCGTCGAGCTGGCGGCCCAGTCCCGCACCCAGGCGGCGGGGGCCGAGGCCCGCAGCCAGCGGGTGCGCCTGCAGCAGGACGAGATCGTCATGGTGGCGACCGCAGTGACCGAGATGGCTTCCGCCACCCAGGAGATCGCCGGCAACGCCGAGTTTGCCGCCAACACCGCCGGCGATGCGGTGCGCCTCGCGGTGGCCGGCCAGTCCCAGGTCGGCCAGAGCCAGCGCAGCATCACGGGGCTGGCGGGGGAGGTCTCCGACGCCAGCCAGACCATCCACGAGCTGGATGGCCACGCCCAGCAGATCAGCGGCATTCTGGCCACCATCAGCGGCATCGCCGAGCAGACCAACCTGCTGGCCCTGAACGCCGCCATCGAGGCGGCCCGGGCCGGGGAGCAGGGGCGCGGTTTTGCCGTGGTGGCGGACGAGGTGCGGGTGCTGTCGCGCCGCACCCACGACTCCACCGCCGAGATCCAGCAGATGATCGAGGCGCTGCAGCAGACCACCCGCAAGGCGGTGGGCGGCATGGAGACCAGTCGCCAGCTGGCGGGCACCAGCGTGGAGGACGCCGAAGCGGCGAATCTCAGCCTGGGCAGGATCAACGAAGCCATCGGCGCCATCAGCGACATGGCGACCCAGATCGCGGCGGCGGCCGAGGAGCAGACCTCGGTGACCGGCGAGATCAGCCGCAACACCGAGAATATCCGCCACGTCTCCCAGGCGCTGGCGGCCCAGGCTGGCGAAGAGGCCGCCCAGGCGGCCCAGCTCAAGTCTCTCACCGAGCGGCTGGAGCAGGAGATCGGGCGCTTCCGGCTCTAGGCTGCGACCCGGATGTGACAAAGGCGACCCCGGGGTCGCCTTTATTCATCCTGTGTATGGATATTAATTCGTCATGCACCCGCTGAATAATGCCGGGTCCTGGCCCTGCAACGGGCGCAGGCAGAGGCTCAGAGGGGCTTGATGTAGCTGTAGAACTCGTTGTCCCGCTGGTAGCCGTGCCCTTCGTAGAGGGCCTGAGCCTGCCGGTTGTCGGTGGCGGTGCTCAGCATCAGGAAGGCGGCGCCCGTCTCCTGGCCGTGGCGATCGGCCCGCGCCAGCAGCGCCTGGGCCACCCCCTGCTGGCGGGCCGCCGGCGCCACGAACAGATCGTACAGCAGCCAGATGGGTTTCAGGGCGAGGGAGCAGAACAGGGGATAGAGGTGGGCAAATCCCAGCACCTCTCCCGCCTCGCTCTGGGCCACGAAGAGCACCGACTCCCCGGCAGTGCAGCGCTCCAGCAGGAAGGCTTCGGCGGCCTCGGGCCGGGCAGGCAGCCGGTAGAACGCCCGGTATTCCACGAACAGGGGGGTGACCAGGGGAATGTCCCCGGGGGTGGCCTGGAAGATCCTCATGAGGCGTTCCCCGCCGGATCCTGGTTGACCCAGATCAGCCGGTCGGTGGCAAAGCCGAGCCCTCTGGCCCGCTCGACCAGGGCCTCTACCTTCTCTTTGGGGGGATGGGGCGTGCGGGAGAGGATCCAGAGGTACTGGAGGTTGTAACTGCTCACCAGGGAGAGCTCATAGTCCGTCGCCAGCACGTTGTAGCTGCCGTAGAAGGGGCCGAAGAAGCTCACCTTGAGGCGCCCCTCGTCGCTGTCGCCCACGAAGTAGGCGCGCCCCTCGGCCTCGCGCCACTCCCCCTGTTCGTCCTGCCCCCGGTTGATCACCCTGACACCGCCGTCATCCCGCAGGCTGTAGGTGGCGGTGACCCGGTTCAGGCCGCGCTCGAAACCGTGATCGAGGCGGGCCACCTCGTACCAGGTGCCCAGGTAGCGGTCGAGCTGGAAGGGCTTGACCACCTGGTGTCCCGGTGGAATGCCGGTGCAGGCGGTGGCCAGCAGGGTCAGAACGAGCAGGATCAGTGTGCGCATGTCATCCCTCCACGATACGCAGTTGTCCCGAGCGGAAGCGTGCCACGTGTTCGCTCGGGGTGTTGCCAAAGAAGCGTTTGTATTCGCGACTGAACTGGGAGCCGCTCTCGTAGCCTACCTTGTCCGCCGCCACCCCGGCCTTGAGGCCGTCGTGCAGCATCATCAGCCGTGCCCGGTGCAGGCGCAGGGTCTTGATATACTGCAGGGGCGAGGTGGCGGTGGCCGCCTTGAAGTGGTGGTGGAAGGCCGAGACGCTCATGTTTGCCTCCCGGGCCAGCTCCTCCACCGTCAGGTTCTCGGTAAAGCGCTGCTCCATGATACGCAGCACCCGGGCTATCTGGCTCACCTGGCTGTGACGGCTGGCCATGGCCAGCAGGGCGGGGGCCCCCCCTTCGTGCAGGGCGTGGAACAGGATCTCGCGCACGATCTGGGGCCCCAGCACCCGGGCGTGGAGCGGTTTGTCCATCACGTCGATGAGGCGCTCCACCGCGCAGAGCATGGTCTCGGAGAGGGGCACGGAGACGACGCCGCGACCCGGTTCCGCCGGGGCGGGGGCCGCGTCCCCCATCTCCAGCAGCAGGGCCTGCAGCGCCGCCACGTCGATCTCCACCGAGAGCCCCACCAGAGGGGATTCGGGGGAGGCGAAGCACTCGCACTCGCAGGGCAGCGGCAGGGTCATCATCAGGTAGTGCTCGGGGTCGTAGCGGAAGGTGAAGTCCGAGAGATAGCCCACCTTGTGCCCCTGCAGGATGATGATCATGCGCGGGCGGTAGAGCACCGGGATGCGGTCATGATGCTCCGTGGTGTAGATGAGGTGCACGCCGGGCACGGGGGCGGCGGTGATCCCCGGGTGGGGTGCCAGGGCGGCGAGTCGGCTGGCGAGGGCGGACTGGTGGGTCGCCGCGATGGGCTGATTTGTACTCATTTATCCAGGCTCAGTAGAAATAGGCAAGAAATCGGCAGAAAGCTCCCTTGATGGTAGGAGGTTATAAGAGAAAAATGCAACCCATACCTTACCGACTACGACCACCCCGGGAGATCCCATGAACAACTTCATCCTGCACACCCCCACCAAGGTGCTGTTCGGCAAGGGCCAGGTGGCCCAGCTGCGCGGCCAGATCCCCAGCGACGCCCGCATCCTCGTCACCTACGGCGGTGGCAGCGTGGTGCGCAGCGGCTTGCTGGACCAGATCCGCAGCGAGCTGGCCGGCCTGACCCTGTTTGAATTTGGCGGCATCGAGCCCAACCCCACCTATGAAACCCTGATGGGCGCCGTCGAACTGGCCCGCGCCGAGAAGGTCGACTTCCTGCTCGCGGTGGGTGGCGGCTCCGTGCTGGACGGCTCCAAGTTCATCGCCGCGGCCGCTCACTATGATCCGGCCAGGGATCCCTGGCACATCCTCGAGACCGTCGGCGGCGAGGTGGCCTCCGCCATTCCCCTGGGCAGCGTGCTGACCCTGCCGGCCACCGGCTCCGAGATGAACATGGGCGCCGTCATCACCCGCAAGAGCACAGGCGACAAGCAGCACTTCTTCTCGCCCTTCGTGATGCCGCGCTTCGCCGTGCTCGACCCCGTGCTCACCTACACCCTGCCCGCCCGTCAGGTGGCCAATGGGGTGGTGGATGCCTTCATCCATACCCTGGAGCAGTACCTCACCTACCCGGTGGATGCCAAGGTGCAGGATCGCTTTGCAGAAGGGCTGCTGCTGACCCTGGCGGAAGAGGGGCCCAAGGCGCTGGTGGAGCCGGAAAACTACGACGTGCGTGCCAACATCATGTGGAGCGCCACCCTGGCACTGAACGGCCTGATCGGAGCCGGCGTGCCCCAGGACTGGGCCACCCACATGCTGGGCCACGAGATCACCGCCCTGCACGGTCTGGACCACGCCCAGACCCTGGCGGTGGTGCTGCCCGCCCTGCTGCAGGCCAAGCGCGAGCAGAAGCGCGCCAAGCTGCTGCAATACGCCGAGCGGGTCTGGGATCTGCGCAGCGGCAGTGACGAGGAGCGTATCGACGGTGCCATCGCCGCCACCCGCGACTTCTTCGAGCGGATGGGGATCAAGACCCGGCTGCGGGATTACGTGGCCGACGCCCGGATCGACGCCCTGCTGGCCAAGCTCGAAGAGCACGGCATGACCGCCCTGGGTGAGCACGGCGACATCGACCTGGCCCAGAGCCGGCATATTTATGAGGCGGCCTGGTAAGCAGAGCGCGCCTGAAGCGGGCCGCAGGCCCGGTTGCACCAGGGGGCCCGAACCCGCCAGCAGGCGGGGACGCGGCCCCCTTATCGTTGCAAAATGGTTACTTTTTCCCTTTTCATCTCATCAGATGAGCCAACGGCAGATTTCGTAAGAACAAAAAACGCTAAGGTAGAGGCCGGGTTAAACATTTTTTTTGACTGGTTGGATCACTTTTTTTAGCGCTTTTTGCTGGTATAAGCCCCTAATTTGGTTTGTTTTTTTTAATCATGGTCCGGGATGGGCTGAATTCTGTACCCGCCCGCCCGGGGCCGTGGTTGTAATAAAACTCCAAAATTTGATACTAATCACCCTCGCGCCTGAAAAGCGGGGGCCTGACCGTGACAGGAGGTCGAGGTGAAGCCTGCTGATTTTCATAACAAAGGGCCCGTGACCTGCACTTTGATCATGCCTTGTCCCCTCAGACATGAGAGACTTGGCGATGATTGTTTATTAACCATCAGGGAATAGTCATGCAGATTGGAATACCGAGAGAGAGTCTCGCCGGTGAGACCCGGGTCGCAGCGACCCCGGCCACTGTCGAGCAGCTGAAAAAGCTCGGCTTCGAGGTTGCCATCGAGGCCGGTGCCGGCCTGCGAGCCAGCTTCGATGATGCCGCCTTCGAGGCTGCCGGTGCCAGCGTGGTACCGAACGTCTGGCAAGCCGACCTTGTCTTCAAGGTCAACGCGCCGACCGAGGCCGAAATCGCACAAATTAAGGATGGTGCCACCCTGGTGAGCTTCATCTGGCCCGCCCAGAACCCCGAGCTGGTCAAGAAGCTTTCCGAGCGCAACATCAATGTGATGGCGATGGACATGGTGCCGCGGATCTCCCGTGCCCAGTCCCTCGACGCCCTCTCTTCCATGGCCAACATCGGTGGCTATCGCGCCGTCGTGGAAGCCGCGCACCAGTTCGGTCGCTTCTTCACCGGCCAGATCACCGCCGCCGGTAAAGTACCGCCCGCCAAGGTGCTGGTCATCGGTGCCGGTGTGGCCGGTCTGGCCGCCATCGGGACCGCCGGTTCCCTCGGTGCCATCGTGCGTGCCTTCGATACCCGTCTGGAAGTGGCCGAGCAGATCGAGTCCATGGGTGGGGAATTCCTCAAGCTGGACTTCGGCGGCGAAGATGGCGCTTCCAGCGACGGTTACGCCAAGGTGATGAGCGAAGAGTTCATCAAGGCCGAGATGGAGCTGTTCGCCCAGCAGGCCAAGGAAGTGGACATCATCATCACTACCGCCCTGATCCCGGGCAAGCCGGCACCCAAGCTCATCACCAAGGAAATGGTGGACAGCATGAAGCCGGGCTCCGTCATCGTGGACATGGCGGCCCAGGCCGGCGGCAACTGCGAATACACGGTACCGGGTGAACTGCATGTCACCGACAACGGCGTCAAGGTGATCGGTTACACCGATCTGCCGGGCCGCCTGCCTGCCCAATCCTCCCAGCTCTACGGCACCAACCTGGTGAACCTGATGAAGCTGATGTGCAAGGAGAAGGACGGCAACGTCGCCATCGACTTCGAAGACGTGGTGCAGCGCAACATGACGGTGGTCCAGGCCGGTGAAGTGACCTTCCCGCCCCCCGCCATCTCCGTTTCTGCCGCCCCGCAGAAACCTGCTGCCGCCAAACCGGCCGCCAAGAAGGAAGAGGCCAAGCCCTCCAACAAGAAGTTCGTGTTCGGTGCCCTCGGCATCGCCGCCTTCGGTTGGGTGGCCGCTGTGGCGCCTGCCGCCTTCCTCTCCCACTTCACTGTCTTCATCCTGGCCTGCGTGGTCGGTTACTACGTGGTGTGGAACGTCTCTCACGCCCTGCACACGCCGCTGATGTCGGTCACCAATGCCATCTCCGGCATCATCGTGGTCGGTGCGCTGTTGCAGATTGGACAAGGGTCGACCCTGGTCACCGTGCTGGCCTTTGTCGCCGTGCTGATTGCCAGTATCAACATCTTCGGTGGCTTCACCGTCACTCAGCGCATGCTGAAGATGTTCCGTAAGGATTAAGGGGGTTTAACGTGTCTCAAGGACTGGTAACAGCATCCTATATCGTTGCCGCCGTGCTCTTCATCCTCAGTCTCGCGGGACTGTCGAAGCAAGAAACGGCCAAGCATGGCAACCTGTTCGGTATCGCGGGGATGGCCATCGCCCTGCTCGCCACCGTCTTCAACCCGGAAACCAGTGGCGTCCACTGGATCATCCTGGCCATGGCCATCGGTGGCGCCATCGGCGTGCGTCTGGCCCTCAAGGTCGAGATGACCGAGATGCCCGAGCTGGTGGCCGTACTGCACAGCTTCGTGGGCATGGCAGCGGTGCTGGTGGGCTTCAACAGCTTCATCGATCTGCACCCCTCCGCCCCCGCTGAAGTGGTGGTCTCCGTCGGTTCCAACCTGGATGCGACCCTGGCAGCCGCCCGGGCGGCGTTCGAGCAGGCAGCAAGCGTCGCCCAGGTCGAGCACCTCTCCGGCGCCATGCTGAACATCCACCTGGTGGAAGTGTTCCTGGGCGTCTTCATCGGTGCCGTGACCTTCACCGGTTCCGTGGTGGCGTTCGGCAAGCTGCGTGGCCTCATCTCTTCCAAGCCGCTGATGCTGCCGCACCGCCACAAGCTGAACCTGCTGGCCGTGGTGGTCTCCATCGCGCTGATGATCCACTTCGTCAACGCCGGTGGCTCCACCTTCGCTCTGCTGGTGATGACCCTGATCGCCTTCGCCTTCGGCTGGCACCTGGTCGCCTCCATCGGTGGCGCGGACATGCCGGTGGTGGTCTCCATGCTGAACTCCTACTCCGGTTGGGCGGCGGCGGCGGCGGGCTTCATGCTTTCCAATGACCTGCTGATCGTCACCGGTGCCCTGGTGGGTTCCTCCGGTGCCATCCTCTCCTACATCATGTGCAAGGCGATGAACCGCTCCTTCATCTCCGTGATCGCCGGTGGCTTCGGCTCCGACGGCGTGGCCTCCACCGCCGAGCAGGAGCTGGGCGAATACCGCGAGACCAACGCCGAAGACGTGGCCGACATGCTGAAAAACGCCAGCTCCGTTATCATCACCCCGGGCTACGGCATGGCGGTGGCGCAGGCCCAGTACCCGGTGGCCGAGATCACCCAGAAGCTGCGTGATCGCGGCGTCAAGGTGCGCTTCGGCATCCACCCGGTGGCCGGTCGTCTGCCTGGTCACATGAACGTGCTGCTGGCGGAAGCGAAAGTCCCCTATGACATCGTGCTGGAAATGGACGAGATCAACGATGACTTCGCCGACACCGACGTGGTGCTGGTGATCGGTGCCAACGACACCGTCAACCCGGCCGCCATGGAAGATCCGGGCAGCCCCATCGCCGGCATGCCGGTGCTGGAAGTGTGGAAGGCGCAGAATGTCATCGGCTTCAAGCGCTCCATGAACACTGGCTACGCCGGTGTCCAGAACCCGCTGTTCTTCAAGGAGAACACCCAGATGCTGTTTGGCGATGCCAAGGCCAGCGTCGAGGCCATCCTGAAGGCGCTGTAAGCGTTGACCGGATGAGACAAAAAGGGGGCTTCGGCCCCCTTTTTCTATGACCAGAGTGGGTGACCGTGGCAGGGAACAGACAGGCGGTGGTGCCTGCCTGTCCGGACTGACTGGCGAGCCCTGGCTCAATTAAAGTTGAGCAAAAGCACCAAAAAACCACCTTGAAGGCCTCTCATGAGGCCTTTTTGTCATTTCAGTCGTGATTTTGCTCACATTTTGTGGTGTTGTCTCACCAGTCGGGCATAATGCCGGCGCAAAAAGCGGGTTTGCTCAATTTTATTTGAGTCCGCTGTGAATATCCTTACCCAACGTTGACCGGATGACCCCATGATCGAGGTAGCCCCCTTGCGCGACGCCAGCACACTGACCGATGAAGAGCGCCATCTGATTGCCAGCTTCGAGCCTGCGGTGGCGGCGCTGTCCGCCCTGTTTGGCCCGGGCTGCGAGGTGGTGCTGCACGCCTTTGACAGCCTGCACGCCTCCGTCATCAAGATTGCCAACGGCCACATTACCGGCCGCCAGGAGGGAGCGCCGGTCACCGACTTCGCGCTCGACAAGTTGCACAGTGCCGCCGGCAGCCAGTGGAGCAGCTATTTCTCCCGCACCCGGGAGGGCTCCCTGCTGAAGTCCTCGTCCATCACCATCAGCAACCGCGAGGGCAAACCCATCGGTATGCTGTGCGTGAATTTCAGTCTGGACACGCCCCTTGGCAGCCTGCTCGACACCTTTGCCCCGCCCGCAGTGCCCCCTGCCCACGGCACCGAAACCTTCGCCAGCTCGGTGGATGATCTGGTGGCGCAGGTGATCGCCAAGGTGGACAGGGATCCCGGGCTGGGCAGCAGCGTGCGCAACAAGGCGATCGTGCACCGGCTTTACGACATGGGCATCTTCGAGATCAAGGATGCCGCCCAACTGGTGGCCGAGCTGCTCGGCATCTCCCGCCATACCGTTTACCTGCATATCCGCAATCACAAGGCGGAACTGGCCGAACAACAATGACGAGCCCGCATGCGGGCGCCATGAACATGAGACACATCGCAATGAACGCACAATGGACCGACTTTATTACCCTGCTCAAGCGTGAAGTGGTGCCGGCCCTCGGCTGCACCGAGCCCATGTCGGTCGCCCTGGCGGCGGCCAACTGCCGCAAGCTGCTGGGCCAGGTACCGACCCGCACCCGCGTCTGGGTCAGCGGCAATCTGTTCAAGAACGGCATGGGGGTCGGTGTGCCCGGCACCGGCATGATCGGCCTGCCGGTGGCCGCCGCCGTCGGCATCACCGGTGGCAACCCGGATGCCGGGCTGGAGGTGCTCAAGAGCCTCACGCCGGATCAGGTCGAGGCGGCCAAGGGGCTGCTGCCCACCATAGAGGTGGATGTGAAGGATGTGCCCGACGTGCTCTACGCCGAGGTGCTGGCCGAAGTGGAGGGGCACAGCGCCCGGGTGGTGATCTGTACCGACCATACCCGCATCGTGCTGATGGAGAAGGATGGCGAGGTGCTGATGGTGCAGGACAGCGCCCCCGGGGTGCAGATCCAGCCCGCCAAGGCCGACAAGCCCGCCATGACCCTGAAGGAGATCGTGGCCTTCGCCCTGGAGGTGCCGCTGGTCGAGATCGACTTCATCCGCGAGGCGGCCACCATGAACCAGGCGCTGGCGGACGAAGGGCTGCAGGGCTATGGCCTGCGCATCGGCAAGATCCTCACCGATCAGGTGGAGCGCAAGCTGCTCTCCGACGACCTGATGACCCTGGCCATGCGCCTGTCGTCTGCCGCCTCCGATGCGCGGATGGATGGCGCCATGCTGCCCGCCATGTCCAATTCCGGTTCCGGCAACCAGGGCATTGCCGCCACCATGCCGGTGGTCGCCGCCGCCCGCTTCCTCAAGGCCGATGACGAGCAGCTGGCCCGTGCCCTGGTGATGAGCCACCTGGTGGCCATCTACATCAAGGCCTACCAGAACAAGCTCTCCGCCCTGTGTGCCGCCAGTACCGCCGCCATGGGATCGGGGGCCGCCATCACCTGGCTGCTGGGGGGCCAGTTCGAGCAGATCAGCCACTGCATCAACAACATGATTGGGGATGTTTCCGGCATCATCTGCGACGGCGCCGGCAGCGCCTGCTCCATGAAGGTCTCGACCTCCACCTCGGCGGCGGTGAAATCCTCGCTGATGGCCATCAACAACCTGCGCGTGCCCCAGAGCGAGGGGATCGTCTCGGACGATGTGGATCAGACCATCGCCAACCTGGGTCGTCTCTCCAAGGAGGGGATGCTGGATACCGACATCGAGATCATCAACATCATGCGGGCCAAGCAGCAGGGTAAGCACCAGTGACCCCGGAGTGCCGCCGTCGGCCATAAAAAAACCGGAGCCAGTGGCTCCGGTTTTTCATTGTCCGTTCGCTACTCAGCCGCGACCGAGACGGTTGTCCGGGTAGTTCTTGGCCAGCACTTCTCGGGCATGCTGGGCCAGGGTCGGCATCTTCAGGGTATCATAGGCGTTGACCATGATTTCCAGTGCCTTCTCGGTTTCCACCGTGTCGGGATAGGTCTCGACGATCAGCTTGGCGCGGTTGGCGGCGGCGATCAGGGCGTCACGCTTGACGTAGTACTCGGCTACCCCTAGGTCATAGCGGGCAAGACGGTTCTTCAGGCCGATCATGCGGGCACGGGCATCGGCTGCATAGCTGCTGTTGGGGTAATTCTGCAGCAGGGTCTTGAAGTCCTGGAAGGCCTGACGGGCGTAGGAGGGGTCCTTGTCATCCCGATTGATGCCGAGGAAATCCTGGAAGAAGTTGTAATCCGCCGCCATGTTGGTCAGGCCGCGCATATAGAAGACGTAATCGATGTTCTTGTGCGCCGGGTTCAGGCGGATGAAACGGTCGATGTTGGCGATCGCCTGGGCGGTATCATCCTGCTTGTAGTAGGCATAGATGAGATCGAGCTGAACCTGGTTGGAGTAGGCACCGAACGGGTAACGAGAGTCCAGCGCTTCCAGCAGTTCGATGGCATTGAGGTAGTTGCCGGTATCCAGTTTGATGCGGGCTTTCTGGTACAGAACTTCCGGCGGTTCGTCGGGAACCTTGGGTTTGGTGCTGGAACAGCCAGTGATCAGGGTAGCGACCAAGGCGAGCGACATCAGCAGGTGAGACTTCTTTCCCATCAACAACATCCGGTCCATTTCCACGAAATTGGCAAAGTATCCGTTATGCTTGGCTAAAAGAAAAGCTAGAATACCCGGATTATTTCGAATTGATACCCCCGCTCAAGAGACCATACATGAGCCAGCATATTGAACTGACAGGCGAATTTCAGGATCACCAATTCGGGCAACGACTCGACCAGGCCCTGGCCGAATTGTTTCCCGACTACTCCCGGACCCGCATCAAGGAGTGGATTTTACAGGACAGAGTGACCCTGGACGGTCAGGTTGCCAATACCCCGCGCGAGAAAGTGGTGGCCGGGCAGCAGGTACATGTGAATGTGGAACTGGCAGACGACACCCGCTGGGATGCCCAGAACATCGAGCTGAACATTGTCTATGAAGATGAACACATCCTGGTGATCGACAAGCCGGCCGGCCTGGTGGTTCACCCGGGCGCCGGTACGCCGGACGGCACCGTGCTCAACGCCCTGCTGCACCGCTACCCCGGCATCGCCGAGGTCCCCCGTGCCGGTATCGTGCACCGTCTGGACAAAGACACCACGGGGTTGATGGTGGTGGCCAAGACCATTCCCGCCCAGACCCACCTAGTGGAAGCCCTGCAGGCACGCCAGATCACCCGTGAGTACGAGGCGATTGCCATCGGTCACATGACCGCCGGCGGCACCGTCGATGCCCCCATCGGTCGTCACCCGACCCAGCGTACCCACATGGCCGTGGTGCCCAACGGGCGCGAGTCCGTCACCCACTACCGGGTGCACGAGAAGTTCCGTGGTCACACCCGTCTGCGGTTGCGGCTGGAGACCGGCCGTACCCACCAGATCCGTGTCCACATGGCCCACATCAAGCATCCGCTGGTGGGGGATCCCGCCTACGGCGGTCGTCTGCGTCTGCTGCGCAACGCCACCCCCGAACTGACGGAGGCCCTGCGCGCTTTCCACCGTCAGGCGCTGCACGCCACCATGCTGAAGCTGGCGCACCCCATCACGGGTGAAGTGATGGAGTGGCACTCCCCCACGCCGCAGGACATGGTGGCGCTGATGGAAGTGCTGCGGGCGGATACCCTGGCCAATCCTGACGATCTGGTCTGGAACTGATCCCGAGGGCGGCCTTGCGACGATTCCTGCCGTAACCGGCCCTCCATGATCTGATGCGGGGCCCCTTGACTGGTTGCAGCCAAGGGGCCCCGTTTTCATATGAACGAAAGGAGCCACAGATGAACTGGATCGCACCCGACTGGCCTGCACCGGGCAATGTCAGGGCTCTCTCGACCACCCGGGACGGCGGCATCAGCGAAGGGGTCTTTGCTGGTCTGAACCTCGGGGCCCATGTGGGCGATGCACCGGCCAGGGTCGAGGTCAACCGCGCCCGACTGCAGCAGGTGGCGGGGATCCCCGGCACTCTCAACTGGCTCAACCAGGTACATGGCATCGCCGTCCATCCGGTGAGCGACCGTTATGAGCGCGTACCGGATGCCGATGCCGCCTGTGCGCATGAGGCGGGGCAGGCCTGCATCGTGATGACTGCCGACTGCCTGCCGGTGCTGTTCTGCGATCGGGCAGGCACCGTAGTGGCGGCGGCCCATGCCGGCTGGCGCGGACTGCAGGGGGGCGTATTGGAGGCAAGCATCGCCGCCATGGGCTGCGAGCCTGGCGAGATCCTGGCCTGGCTGGGCCCGGCCATCGGTCCCGCCGCGTTCGAAGTGGGTGGCGAGGTGCGCGATGCCTTCATGGCGGAGCAGGCCGAGGCGGCGGCTGCGTTCGCCCCTTCGTCCAACGAGGGGAAATGGCTGGCGGATATCTATCAGCTGGCCCGACTGCGCCTCGCCCGCGCCGGCGTCACCGCCATCTATGGCGGCGAATACTGCACCTTCAGCGACAGCGAGCGCTTCTACTCCTATCGCCGCGACGGGCAGACGGGTCGCATGGCCTCCCTTGTGTGGCTGGAAAAATAGCCGAAGAGGCGCTCGCGAGTGGCCGCAAGCGCCTCTTCACTCCCTGGTGATGGTCCTTTGGCGGCCATGTCTTGCTGCCGAGCAGGCTCAGGGTACAGGCTGCCATTGCGAGGTCGTTTTCCCTCGGTCATTGCTATTGAGGAAAAAATAAACAGCTACCCCTTGAAATTGCCCTTCAAGACCACATCTTCCTTGTCAGAAAGCGATGTTGTTGCCGCGCATGCGGCGTCTGTCTTGAAGGGGGAGTGCAATGCGCCTCGATCGCCTGACCAGCAAATTCCAGATTGCCATTTCCGATGCCCAGTCTCTTGCACTGGGTCGTGACCACCAATTCATTGAACCCGTCCATCTGATGAGCGCCTTGCTCAATCAGGACGGCGGATCCATTCGTCCGCTGCTCACCCTGACCGGGCTCGACATCAATACCCTGCGCTCGCGCCTCGGCGAGGAGCTGGACCGCCTGCCCCGCGTCAGCGGTGTGGAAGGGGACGTCCAGCTCTCCAACGGCCTCGGCCGGTTGCTCAACGTCTGCGACAAGCTGGCCCAGCAGCGCAAGGATCAGTTCATCTCGTCCGAACTCTTCGTGCTGGCGGCCCTCGACGAGAAGGGGACCCTGGGCGAGCTGCTGCGCGCCCAGGGGCTGACCAAGGAGAAACTGGAAGCGGCCATCGACAAGGTGCGCGGCGGCAAGAAGGTGGACGACGCCAACGCCGAGGAGAACCGCCAGGCGCTGGAGAAGTACACCATCGATCTCACCGAGCGGGCCGAACTCGGCAAGCTCGACCCGGTGATCGGCCGGGATGACGAAATTCGCCGCACCATCCAGGTGCTGCAACGCCGCACCAAGAACAACCCGGTGCTGATCGGCGCACCCGGCGTCGGCAAGACCGCCATCGTCGAGGGGCTGGCCCAGCGCATCATCAATGGCGAAGTGCCGGAAGGGCTCAAGAACAAGCGGGTGCTCTCCCTGGACATGGGGGCCCTGGTGGCCGGAGCCAAGTATCGCGGCGAGTTCGAGGAGCGGCTCAAAGCGGTTCTGAACGATCTGGCCAAGGAGGAGGGCAGCGTCATCCTCTTCGTGGACGAGCTGCACACCATGGTCGGTGCCGGCAAGGGCGAGGGTGCCATGGATGCGGGCAACATGCTCAAGCCCGCCCTGGCCCGCGGCGAGCTGCACTGCGTCGGGGCCACCACCCTCGATGAGTACAGGCAGTACGTGGAGAAGGATGCCGCGCTGGAGCGCCGTTTCCAGAAGGTGCTGGTGGAGGAGCCCTCGGTGGAGGACACCATCGCCATCCTGCGTGGCCTGAAGGAGCGCTACGAGCTGCACCACCATGTGCAGATCACCGACCCCGCCATCGTCGCGGCGGCCCAGCTCTCCCACCGCTACATCGCGGATCGCCAGCTGCCTGACAAGGCCATCGACCTCATCGACGAGGCGGCGGCCAGCATCCGGCTGCAGATCGACTCCAAGCCCGAGTCCCTCGATCGCCTCGAGCGGCGCATCATCCAGCTCAAGCTCGAGCAGCAGGCCCTGATGAAGGAAGATGACGACGCCAGCCGCAAGCGCCTCGACCTGCTCAACCACGAGCTGGGCGAGAAGGAGCGGGAGTACAACGAGCTGGAGGAGGTGTGGAAGGCCGAGAAGGCCGCCCTCGCCGGCACCCAGCACATCAAGGCAGCGCTGGAGCAGGCTCGTCAGGACCTCGACGTGGCGCGCCGCGCAGGGGACTTGGGCCGCATGTCCGAGCTGCAGTACGGCCGCATTCCCGAGCTGGAGAAACAGCTGGATCTCGCCACTCAGGCGGAGATGCAGGAGACCAGCCTGCTGCGCAACCGGGTCACCGACGTGGAGATTGCAGACGTGCTGGCGCGCTGGACCGGCATTCCGGTCGCCCGCATGCTGGAAGGGGAGCGAGAGAAGCTGCTGCGGATGGAAGATCAGCTGCATAGCCGGGTGATCGGTCAGGAGGAGGCGGTGGACGCCGTCTCCAACGCCATCCGCCGCTCCCGCGCCGGGCTGTCCGACCCGAACCGTCCCATCGGCTCCTTCCTGTTCCTCGGCCCCACCGGGGTGGGCAAGACCGAGCTGTGCAAGGCGCTGGCCGAGTTCCTGTTCGATACCCAGGACGCCATGGTGCGCATCGACATGTCGGAGTTCATGGAGAAGCACAGCGTGGCCCGTCTGGTGGGGGCGCCTCCCGGATACGTGGGTTACGAGGAGGGGGGCTATCTCACCGAGGCGGTGCGCCGTCGCCCCTACTCGGTGATCCTGCTGGACGAGGTGGAGAAGGCTCATCCGGATGTGTTCAACATCCTGCTGCAGGTGCTGGATGATGGCCGCCTGACCGACGGTCAGGGGCGTACCGTGGACTTCCGCAACACGGTCGTCATCATGACCTCCAACCTCGGGTCGGATCTCATCCAGGAGCACCACTCCGAGAAGGATTACGACGAGATGAAGACCATGCTGATGGAGGTGCTGACCCGCAGCTTCCGGCCGGAGTTCATCAACCGGATCGACGAGACCGTGGTGTTCCACCCGCTCGGTGAGGAGCACATCAAGTCCATCGCCCGCATCCAGCTCAAGAGCCTGATGAGCCGTCTGGAGTCCCAGGGCTTCGAGGTGGAGGTGAGCGAGGAGCTGCTGACCAAGCTGGTCCACGCCGGGTTCGATCCCGTCTACGGGGCGCGCCCCCTCAAGCGGGCGATCCAGCAGAAGGTGGAGAACCCGCTGGCCCAGGCCCTGCTCAGCGGTCGGGTCATCCCGGGCAAGACACTGCGGCTGGGGGCCGACAGCAACGGCCTCACCATGACCCAGTAATGGGATTGTCGATGAAAAACGCAGGCCTCGTGCCTGCGTTTTTTTTAGGTTCATCGCGGCTTTCCGGGGAAGGCCGCCTTGATTTTCAGAAAAAAGTATTCTGAGTCCCTAAATCC
>NZ_JAPDBQ010000088.1:0-17390 GCF_027705325.1 Aeromonas sp. QDB18 | reverse complement strand
CCAGCGGGGCTGACGCCCCGGCGAAATTCCCCTCCCACCTACGTCGGAGGGAGTCCCCTTTCGCATTTAAGATGGGCGTGGGAGAGGCGCGCCATGGGGGAGCCGCTCGGCATCCCATGGCGCCCGTGATACATCAGTCGAGGAACTCGCACAGATAGGCGGAGGCGATCTTCACTTCCAGCTTGAAGGAGGAGTGACCGGCCACGTCGAAGGATTCCCCCTGCTGGTAGGTGTGCCACTCATCTTCGTCGGCCAGCTGGATGGTGAGGGCGCCCTTGATCACCGTCATGCGCTCCGGGGCGGCGGTATTGAACAGGTACTCGCCCGCTTCCATCACACCAACGGTAGCTTTCTCGCCTTTTTGCTCGAAACCGATGGATTTAACATTTCCGTCAAAATACTCGTTAACTTTCAGCATCTTTTCTTCCCTGTATGCACGTTTGCAGAGCCAACGTAGCACACTGTTTTGGATGTTGTCATGGTAAAAGGAGCAAAAACAGCCGTGTCTTTTTTGAGGCTTTACTTTCTCATAAAGTTATCAATGCATTTCGTTAACGGATTCTGATGTAAAACGGGACGCAAATATGAGATAAAGCGCACCGCCAGAGCAATGGAGAGGATTTGACGCTCTGGGTGGTCATTTACGCTGTAAAAGTGTGAGTAATTGCTAAATAAAGGAACATTCTGTGTTAACAAAAGGATGGCTATTTGCAATCTATGGTTGGAACACTCTGATTTTCAATCAAAGTCGCCAGCTTCGGCGTTCTCGATCAAGGTTGGAATGTGAGGTCCGTACTCAACCGTTTCAGACACACTCTTGGTTGGAATTGCTGTCACTGAAGGGGCTGTCAGACGTACTCCGCTTCCCACTTTACGGGCGTGTTTTGCATACAGCGTTTTGGCCCGAATGATGTCGTAGCTGTACCCACGCCCCAACCGATTGGAGACCTTGATCAGTCCGTTCAGGCATTCTGTGTAGGCATTTGTTATTCGATTGGGCGAATCCCAATAAGCGAAGATGTCGTCATAGTGGTTATGCACAGTCTTGGCAAGACCATGAAACTTCTCCATTTCCTTCTCAGGCAAACTGTTTTCCCATGCCTCAAAGGCGAGCATTGCAGCCTTTTTGTCCGGTTCGTCGTAAATCTTAAAAAAAGATTCCTTGAAGTCATAGGCCTGAGCCAAGCCGGGAATTGTCTGTCGAACAATCAGCAGCGCTTTCTGCTCTGCGGGGCTAAGGTTGTCTGGCCGCTTCAGTACAAGCCAACGGATCGACTTTTTTACTTGGATGCGTTCATCCTTGGTCAGCGTGGATTGATACTTCTTTCTCTCTTCCTCCAAGGCTTCGGATGCCATTTTCACGACATGAAACTTGTCGATGACCAGCTTTGCATTCGGCAAATATTGGCTGAATGAGCGTTTGAAGGGACGCCACATGTCCGTACAAACCCATTCAACCCGATCCTTGTTCGGCAAGTTTTCGAAGAACGGTTTCAGATGGTCTTGAGTACGAAACTCCAATATTTGAAAGACGTTATTAGTGGCAAGGTTTGTGATGACGCAGCGGTAGGCACCAGCCAAGCTAACCTCGTCAATGCCCATGATGACTGGCGTCTCATAGCGAACGGTGCTTTCCAGCTCTTCAATCAAGTCATGAGCTATGTTCTTGATCGTGTTTACCGCTAGGCCCGTCTGTTCCGCAAGGGCGTGGAAGGTCATGCCAAGGCAGCGCTGGCGAATGGCATCGACCAGACGTTTTGTAGCACGGCGCTTTTCGTCCAGAAATGGCAGTTCCGGCGTGACGGTTTTGCCACATGTGTCGCAGCGGTAACGCGGGCGGCTGATTTCCAATCGAACGGGCTGCATCTGCATTGGCGTGTCAGCAAACACGTTTGCGCGTCGCCCATGCCGATGCAGCGGTTTTGCGCAGTCAGGGCATTGCGGCAAGTCTCCCTCAACGACCTCTGCAATGACAGTGATGCCTTTACTGCCTATGCGCAGGTCGACTGGCTTTACGCCAGGCAAGTTGAGCAGATCAAACATTTAGATCACCCAGGTCAATGTTCTTCTGGTCGCGGATCAGCTCATAAATTACATCAGTTAATCCAGCCATCGCCTGACGATCCGATTTTAGAACCAACGTGGCAAGCTTTTGATGCGAGGTCAGCGCCCGCACAACGCCCTGCTGGACAGCGCCCGGCAGATTGCCTTTCAGCGCCTGATCTCGCGTGTTGTTTTCGATTTGGGCCATCACGACATCATTCTCACGGGCAATCGCAACGATGTGATTAACGAAAGTGGCCTGATCGCGCAACGGTGTGGCATCGCCAAACAGATGATTGAGTTTGTCGATAAGCTCGCGCAGGAAGTGCGGGTTGTCGCCCTTGCCGCCGCCACCGCCAGCGCCGATCGGTTTTAGAACCAGCGGATCGTCACCCTCAGAGGGGTCGTCCTCTTTGCCCTTGATGTCGAAGCCCGTGAGCACCAACCCTTTCAAGTCGACGTTCTCCGGCGTTTCGCCACTCAAGCGTTTTTGCAGCAGCCTGGCGAAGGCCGCGAAGTTCTCCAGCTCCGGGTCACCAAAGTCGATCAACTGGGCCACGTAGGCGTAGGTACGGCAGAAGCGCCCTAAACCGGACTTGAAAGCCATCAGCGTCTTGATCTGGTCGGCATGTTCTTGCCGGTGGTGATCGGCAGACTTCATGCCCGCCTCGTCGCCTTGGGTGTGCGCCTTATCGAAGGTGGCTTCCCAAGTCGCAATCGCTTCACGCAGCATCTTCAAACGCTGATTGAACAATCGCGTCGGTTTCTCGGTCGCAGCATACAGAGCCTTGTGCTGCGGCTCCTGCGCATGGGTGATGTCACGAATGGTCTTGAAACGAGCCTCTTTGAAGCTCTCCAGGTCGCTTGCCTCGTACAACCCTTGGGCGTCGAGTTGTTCCTTGATCTCGTAAACTACATTGAGGTCTTGAACATCATCAATCTGCGCCCCGTCTTCATACATGGCAAAGGCACGGCGGACGTTGGCTGGATCATTCACGAAGTCGATGATAAAGACCTCATCCTTGCCAGGTGCCATTCGGTTGAGGCGGGAGAAGGTCTGGACGATTTCCACATCGTTGGCGATCTTCTTGTCGACGTACATTGCCACCAATTTTGGTTGGTCGAAACCTGTCTGGAACTTGTCGGCTACCAGCATTACCCGGTATTCCGGGCGATCAAAGGCAAAGCGCAAGTCTTGGCCATTCACCTCGGGATTCATGCTGTCCTCGGTGAACTCCTCGCTCTCATCCACCAAGAAAGTGTCACCAACCAGACGGTCGTCGGCGGCGTGTATCACTTGCTTGCCCGTCATCTTTCCGGAGAAGGCAATCAATGAGCGAATGCCAGAATATTCCGAGTGTTTGGCAATGTAGGCGTCAAAGCTCTTCTTGTAGCGGATCGCCGCAGCCCGTGAACTGGTGACAACCATCGCCTTGCCCTTGCCATCGAGCCGGTGCGCCACGTTCTTGCTGAAGTGCTCGATGATGAATTGCACCTTCTGGGTGACATTGGTCGGGTGCAGCGACATCCATTGTGCCAAGGCCCGTTTAGCTGCCTTGCCGCTCACCCGTTTGCTATCCTCGATCTGCTTGGCGAGGTTGAACGCCGTCTTGTAGGGCACGTAGCCCAGCAGCACATCCAGAATGAAGCCTTCCTCAATGGCTTGCCGCATCGGGTAGCGGTGGAATGCGCGGGGAAGATTACTTTTCGAGGCTGGTTGTGTCGGGTCGGTCGGTCGGCCAAAGAGCATCATCGTGGAATGCTTCGGCGTGCCGGTGAAGGCGAAATAGCTGATGTTGTCCGGACGTGCCCGCGATTTTTGAAGCTGCTCAAGCAGCTCTTCCACCGTCAGCGTGCTCATCTTGCCATTGCCGCTCATGGCCAGCGCCGTCTGTAGCTTGGCGGCGGTCGAGCCGGTTTGTGAGTTATGTGCTTCGTCGATGATGACCGCGAAATTTTTACCCTTCAGCGTCTTGTCCGTCACGATGGCTTCCATCGCAAAGGGGAAGGTCTGAATGGTCACGACGATAATGGGCGTGCCCGCCAGCAAGGCATCCGCCAACTGCTGGCTCTTCGACTTCGAGGACTTCTGGCGATCAATCGCAGCGATCACGCCGAACTGATGGTCGAGCTGCTTCACCGCATCCTGAAGCTGCCCATCCAGCACATTGCGATCCGTCACGATGATGACGCTGTTGAAGATCGATTCACCATTGTCACGACGCAATTTCACCAGATCGTGCGCCGTCCATGAAATCGTGCTGGTCTTGCCGGAGCCCGCGCTGTGATCAGCCAGATACGACAAGCCGGGGCCGTTTTTCTTGGCATCGGCGATCATCTCATTGACCGCCGACCATTGGTGGAAGCGCGGGAAGATCAGCGTTTCCTTCTTCGACCAGTTGCCTTTCAGGTCAACCACATCCTTCTTTTCGACATAGACGAAGCTGTGGAAGATGCGCAGCCACGCATCCGGCTGACAGACCTGCTCCCAGAAGTAAGCAACAGGATATTCCTGTGTGCCATCGGGCTTTCTCTCACCCTCGGGGTTGCCTGCGTGGCCTTTGTCTCCCTTGTTGAATGGCAGAAAGAAGGTGTTTTCCCCGTCGAGCTTGGTGGCCATCTGGATGTCGGAGTCAGACATCGCAAAATGCACGACAGCCCCGCGCTTAAACGTCAGCAGCGGTTCCTTGCGTTTGGTCTTGGAGTCGTAGGGCAGCCGGTCGGTGCGGTACTGATCCATCGCCGCTTCTGCCGACTGGGTAAAGTCGGTCTTGAGTTCAACGGTCGCCACCGGAATGCCGTTGATGAACAGCACCAGATCAATCGCCAGCTTGCGTGATGGGTGGTACTGAAGCTGCGGCACCACACGCAGGATATTGGCGGCATAGCGCTTCAGCACGTCGGCGTTACGCATGTCTTCAGGCGCGGCTTCAGAGAGATCAAGATGCCCACACCCAGCAATGGAGAAGCCTTGACGCAGCACTTGAACCGCCCCATGCGTTTCCAGCGCCTTGGTCAGCCGATCCATCAGGGTGTCGAGCGCACGATCACCATTGTCCTTCTTGAGCTTGGCCCACTTCTCGCCTTGGCCGGAGCCTTCCAGCCAAGCAATAAGATCGTCAGCATACAACGCCCGCTCGGTATCGTATTGGGCGGTTTCGCCAACCTTCCAGCCTTGTGCCTCCAACTTGGAAACGATGTAGCTCTCGAAGTGCTTCTCTTGGTGTGCGGTGTCGCTCATGCGGACTCCCGAAGGTCGATTTGGCCGGTGACGGCAGCGGTGATGAAGGCAGCGCGGCGCTCTCTAAGCAGATCGATGCTGCGCTGGGTTTTTTCGGTGAGAAGATCAATTCGCCCGAGGGTTTGTTTCAGAGAGGTCATGATCTCGATCTGCTCATCAACAGGTGGAAACGCAAACCGGTACTCTCTGAACTTTTCGGCGGGTAGATGCGAGATCGTGGATTTCGTTTCGCCCTCTTCGAACACCCCATTCCTTTTTGCCGCGCCAAGAACATAAACATAGAACTCAACACAGTCTTTGTCTGGTGAAAGGCTTCTAAGGCGGTGAAGAGCTTTTTGGTAACCAATAACGTTGTCAGAGCCGCGCCAAACGGCAGAACGACCAATATCACCACCCTCGCACACCAAGAGGTCGCCATTCCTGACGGTGTAACGCTCGTGTTCATTTGGCGCTATATCCATTACAGGGAGTTCAGCAGTATTGATGCTGTCCCATTGAACATCCTTGTTCCTCAAATAGGGGATCGGGTGTTGCCCCGTGATGCGCTTCTCGTCCAACATCTTTCCCAGTTCAACTGAGTACCTGTAACTGAGCTTGCAAACAGCCCAATGCTCCGGCACCTCCCCAATCCACTCCACGCCCGAATCCTTCATCGCTACATTCGGATCAAGCCCCTTGGTGACCGCATGCGTGATGAGCGCCTGGCGCTTTTCCTTCAGCAGTTCGATGAAGCGGGTTTTCTTGGCAATCAAGGCGTCGAAGCGGGCGGTTTCGCGGTCAATGGTTACTGCAATTGTTGCTTGCTCGGGCAAGCTCGGCATCACGGTCTTCAAGTTTACAAGTTCTGGAGCATTGATAGCCGGATAACTCAAACCTTCGGAGTGTGACTCAACGGACTGAATGAAAAGCTCGTTGAGTGCCAGCCACTTCAGAAAGTTTGGCTCAATGTGTCCGGTACGCGAACGCAAGACAGCAAATCCGGTGGAGTAGACGCAATCAGCATGGGCTGCATCAACTGCTGCCACTGCTTTCAAATATGTTCGGACGGTGGAAATAACAACGTCGCCGACCTTAGCTTTACGACGAGCCCGCGACGGAGCGTTACCGAATAGCATTTCTTCTGTGCTACCGATCCCGGCAGCATAGCTCACCGATGAAATATCGACGTAGCTGATAGGTGTGTCCGCTGCCGTAGAGTCAGGAAGAACGTCGTCGTTGAATGTCGCGACGATCTTTATCGGCTTTACCTCCCATTTGGAAGGCACCTGTCCAATCCATTCCACGCCGGAATCCCGATAGGCCGGGTAAGGCTTGTAGTGGCTCATGCTTGCTCTCCATCCGACGCAGCCAGGGCGGTGCGTTCCCGTGCGTGCTCGATGGCACGATGCAGACGCTCCCGCAGTACCGCAACGGGCGGCAATTCGACCAGGTATTCCGCGACCCGAATGGAGGCCTCATCCAGTTGCAGCAGTTCTACCTGCTCGGCATCGGCACTCGCGCACAAAATGAGACCAATCGGAGGTTCTTCGCCGACAGTGCGTTCGTGCTTGTCCAGCCAGCGCAGATAAAGCTCCATCTGGCCTTTGTGGCTGGGCTGGAATTTCTCCAGCTTCAGTTCAATGGCCACCAGGCGGCGCAGATGGCGGTGATAGAACAGGAGGTCGAGGTAAAAATCATCTCCGCCGACGCTCATGCGCTTTTGCCGCTCAACAAAACAGAATCCGCTGCCCATTTCGAGCAGGAAGGACTCCATTTCGCGCAGGATGGCCGCCTCCAAGTCTTTTTCGCTGTAAGCGCCAGAGAGGCCA
Source organism: Aeromonas sp. QDB18 (assembly GCF_027705325.1). NCBI lineage: Bacteria > Pseudomonadati > Pseudomonadota > Gammaproteobacteria > Aeromonadales > Aeromonadaceae > Aeromonas > Aeromonas sp. QDB18. Next base: position 10,298 of record NZ_JAPDBQ010000088.1, on the reverse strand, counting down.
AGGAAATCGAGCAGATATGGATCACGGAACACCATATCCGGCGTCATCTGCCCGTCGCGCAAGGTGGCCAATTCCTGTCGGACAACTTCCTCGCTGTTTTTCGACAGGACCGTGCGCTCGAAAAGCATGCCGTTGATCTTCTGCCGCAAGGTACGAACACTCCAGCGCTCCACACGGCACATTTCGGCGTAGAACTCGCGGGCGAGCGGGTCTTTCAGCGGCAATAAGGCAATGAAGTGCGTCCAGGTCAATTCTCGTATCAGCGATACGACAATCCCTTCATCGGGGAACACTTCGGCGAACTGGATCATTCTGCGGAGATTTTTCTCTCCAAAACCGTTGCCGTAGTCCTGCTCCAATTGTCGTGCCAGCGATACGACAATCTGGCTACCGTAGGCAGCACGCTCACCGCCAAGAATTTCAACGCCAATTCGCTTGCCGATTTTCCAGTAGGTAAGCGTCAAGGCGCTGTTGGCGATCTGGGCAACTTGCCGCCTGGCATCGTCTATCAAGCCACGGATTTCTGACAGGAGAGCGTCCGGTGCGTGGGTTAATTGGCTCATTCTGTGGCTACCTCAGCGAGAAGTGCGGCAATCTCCGACTCAACCTGTTTCAGTTCGGCATCGATGTCATGCAGCTTGCGCGGCGGTACATATTTGTAGAAGAAGCGGTTGAAGTTGATTTCGTAACCCACGCGGCCAACTTTCTTGTCCTTCTCGTCGCAAAAGGACTCATCAATATAGGCATCCGGCAGATGTGGCAGCACCTCACGAGCAAGGTAGTCGCGGATGTCTTCGGTCAGCGGCACATTCTCGTAGTCGGTCAATTCAGGATCGGAGATCACTACACCATTCGCATCGAGTACCGCCTCACCCTGCGGAACGCGCTGACCAAATGAATTCACCAAGGATTTCACGAAGGGTTTGCCTGCCTTGATAACCGTGCCAGCAGCCAGCACCGAACGCACCATTTCATCGGCGAAGGTTTCTGCCCAACCAACGAGTTGGGTCGTGCCCAAGTGCAGATGCAATGCGTCCAGCCAGATTTGTTGGTGCTCTGCCGATAACTTTTGCCACGCCTTTTCGTCTTGCAGCTTGGCCAGCCCTTTGTCGTCGATGACCAGCGACATGCGCAGCGGACGCAAGACCTTGATGCGGCGATAGCCAAAGCTGCGGTAATCGATCATCCGGGAGACTTCGCTGTTCTCGGCAGCGGCATAGATGTCGACGATTTGGCTGCGATGATCATCATCAACGCTGCGGCGCTTGTTGCCTTCGTTCTTGATCGACGACCAGAAACTTGTGGCATTGATCAGTTGCACCTTCTTTTCCCGGTGCGCAGCCTTTTTGTTCGAGAGGATCCAGAGGTAAGTGCCGATGCCTGTGCGGAAGAAGATTTCCGTGGGCAGCGCCACGATGGCTTCAACCAGATCGTTTTCAAGCAGCCAGCGACGAATTTCAGATTCTCCTGACGATGCGCCACCATTAAACAAGGGCGAACCGGACAACACGATAGCGGCGCGGCCACCGCCGTTCTCCGGCAACTCCAGCTTGCTGGCTAGGTGCAGCAGGAACAGCATGGAGCCGTCGTTGATGCGCGGCAGGCCTGGGCCAAAACGACCGTCGAATTTCTTTTCTTTGTGCTCGGTGTTTACGACGTCGGAATCTTTCTCCCATTTCTTGCCAAAAGGAGGATTCGAGAGGCAGTAATGGAAACGCTCGTTGGCGAACTGGTCATTGGAGAGAGTGCTGCCCAGCCGGATATTCTTCGACAGGTCGCGGCCAGGATCAGATTCCAGCGTGCGAAGCAACATGCTGGTCAGGCAGACGGCATGAGTTTCAGGCTCAAGCTCTTGTCCGTGCGGAACAAGCACAGGCGGAACTTTGAAGCGATTGCTGTATTCAGCGACGTGGTTCATGGCATCGGTCAGGAAGCCGCCTGTGCCACAGGTCGGGTCATACAGGGTGCGGATCAAACCGGGATTGGACTCGAAGAGCGCATCATCGGGATCAAGAAGCAGAGCCGTGGCCAGATGCACCACATCGCGGGGCGTCATGAAGTCCTCAGCCCCTTCATTCACCTCAGCACCAAAGCGGCGAATGAGGTGTTCGTACAGATTGCTCATGACCCGATCCGATACGACCTCTGGATGAAGATCAACGCCTGCAAAATTCTTGCAAATCTTGAATAGCACACCGGCCTTGTCGAGCCGGATAACAGTATTCGAGAAATCGAATTGCTCGAAGATAATCCGAGCATTGTCGGAGAAGTGGGCGATGTAGTCTTGGAGGTTCTGGCGGGTCTTGGTGCTGCCCAAATTACCCAGCGCGTATTCAGATGTGTTGTAGAACGGGTAGCGAGTGGCTTGACGCAGGATCAGGTCAATGTCGATCCCGGATGCCTTATGAGCAGCATGAGAGTCACAGACTTCCTTGCGGGTCGGCTCCAAAACGCACTCAAGGCGGCGCAGCAGCGTGAACGGCAATATGATTTTGCCAAAGTCGGTGTGTTTGAAATCACCCCAAAGGTCTTCAGCATTTTTCCAGATGAAATCTGCCAGTGATGCGCCTGAGCCTGTATGTTCTGCCATGCGGTTCTCCAACCATAGTTTGCATAAAACAGACTATCATGGTTGCAGGACAAATCAACCGCGTATTGCACAAAACTGACTAATGTCTATTTTTTGGGATATCGCCGATTCAACCCTAGGATGCAAATAGCCAAAAGGATTAATCAAAAACATCGGCTTCCAGGTAGTGGTGGCCATGGTGCTGGGCGCGCTGGTCGGGGCGCTCATGGGAGAGCAAGCCACGGTGTTTGCGCCGCTCGGCACCCTGTTTATCCAGCTGATCAAGATGCTGGTGATCCCGCTGGTAGCGGTGGCCATCCTGTCCGGGGCCGCCAACCTGGGGGCCAGCCCCGCTGCTGGCAAGATTGGCGTCACCACGCTCGCCTTCTTCCTCGGCACCTCCGCACTGGCGGTGTTCCTGGCGTTGGTGATGGGTCAGGTGTTCAAACCCGGTGTGGGTGTTGACTTTGGCGCCACCGCCGCCATGTTCTCCGGCGACTACGCCGACAAGGGTGCACTGCCCGATGCGGTGGCCACCCTGCTTGGCATGATCCCGACCAACGTGTTCAGCGCCTTGAACGAGGCCAACATTCTGCAGATCCTGGTGTTCTGCATGTTCCTCGGCATCGCCCTGGCCAAGCAGCCCCGCGAGCGCTCCAAGCCGCTGGTGGACGGGCTCAACACCCTGGTGGACGCCTTCGTCTGGATGATCAACAAGGTGATGCTGATCGCCCCCATCGGCGTCTTCGGCCTGATGGCCGACGCCATCGGCACCTACGGCTTCGACGTGCTGACCCTGGTGCTCAAGCTGTTCGTCGTCTATGTCGCCGCCATCCTCATCTTCGGCTTCGTGGTCTATCCGCTGCTGATCGCGTTCTTCTCCAACACGCCGGTACGCAAGTACTTCTCCGCGATGAAGAAACCGCAGATCGTGGCCTTCTCCACCGCCTCTTCCATGGCGACCCTGCCGGTCAACATGGAGACCTGCGAGCGCGATCTGAAGGTGACCAACGCCACCGCTTCCTTCGTGCTGCCGCTGGGCGCCACCATCAACATGAGCGGCAATGCCATCTATTACGGCCTGGTCGCCATCTTCTTCGCCCAGGTCTATAACATCGATCTTTCCATGGGTGCCTGGGCGGCGATCATCGTCACCTCCACCCTGGGTGCCATCGGTCAGGCCGGTGTACCGGGCCCGAGCTTCCTGGTGGTTGCCGTGCTGCTGGCGGCCGGGATTCCCATCGAGGGTCTGCCGCTGCTGTTCGCGCTGGATCGTCTGTTCGACATGATCCGCACCGCGCTCAACATCACCGGCGATGCGGCCTGTGCCATCATCGTCGATCGCTACAGCCCGGATTACGATCCGAACCGCTGGAGCAAGGAGGCCTGATATCGGTCGTCCACCATGCATGACAAGAGGGAGGCTTTAAGCCTCCCTCTTTCATTTGTGTCTATTTGCTGGCGGTGTTCACCGCTCGCCTCACCCGTCTGCGTAACTCAGGGAGAGAGGTGTGCCAGGGCCTGGCGGCAGCGCTGTTCGGCCGCCTCCAGCTCCAACAGGACCATCTGGATATCTTCCAGCTGCTGCTGCAGGGTTTCCCGCTTGTCGGCCACCAGCCCCAGCATGGTCTGCAACTGGGAGCGGCTGCTCTTGTCCGCATCGTAGAGATCGAACAGCTCCCGGATCTCTGCGAGGCTGAAGCCCAGACGCTTGCCACGCAGGGTCAGCTTGAGCCGCACCCTGTCCTGACGGCTGTAGATCCTGTGCTGTCCCTGGCGGGTCGGGTTGAGCAGGCCCTGATCCTCGTAGAAGCGGATGCTGCGGGTGGTCACATCGAACTCGCGAGCCAGTTCGCTGATGCTGAAGGTGCGGGTGTCGTCCCTGGATTTGGTCATTGGGCTGTCTTGGCTGCCATCTTGTTGTCAATGCAGGCTGGCACCTTACCCAAACGTCAACTTCCCCGCAAGTCTTGTTCCTGTCGCGGTCGCGGCATATGTTATCCCGATGTAACAAGGAGAGTGCTATCGATGGATATCGTGATTGTGGCGGCCAAACGTACCCCCATGGGGGCCTTCCAGGGGGCCTTGAGCGGGCTCGGTGCCCCCGAGCTTGGCGCCTGCGCCATCCGCGCCGTGCTGGCGCAGGCCGGGATGACGGGGGAGCAGGTGAATGAGGTCTATATGGGCAACGTGCTGAGCGCAGGGGTCGGCCAGGCGCCAGCCCGTCAGGCGGCGCTCAAGGGGGGGCTGCCGGACAGCGTGCCCTGTACCACCATCAACAAGGTGTGCGGCTCCGGCATGAAGGCGGTGATGCTGGCGGCGGACAGCCTGCGCCTGGGGGAGGCCGAGGTCGTGGTGGCGGGGGGCATGGAGAGCATGAGCCGCGCCCCCTATCTGCTGGACAAGGCGCGCAGCGGTTTTCGCATGGGGCATCAGAGCGTGCTCGATCACATGTTCCTGGACGGCTTGCAGGATGCCTACGAAGGCCATCTGATGGGTCATTACGCCCAGTTGAGTGCCGATCGCAGCGGACTGACCCGGGCCGACATGGATACCTTTGCCATCGCCTCCCTGGAGCGGGCGCTGACGGCGCAGCGCAGCGGTGCCTTTGCCGCGGAACTGGCTCCCGTCATGACCGCTGACCACACCCTGCTGCTGGCCGAGGATGAGCAACCGGGCAAGGCCAGGCCCGACAAGATCCCCGGCCTCAAGCCGGCCTTCAGCAAGCACGGCACCATCACGGCGGCCAATGCAAGTTCCATCTCGGACGGGGCGGCAGCTCTGGTGCTGATGCGGGACGAGAGCGCTGCCCGGCTCGGATTGCCGGTGCTGGCCAGGGTAGTGGGTTACCAGAGTCACGCGGCCTTGCCGGCGGAGTTTACCAGTGCCCCCGTCGGCGCCATCGACAAGTTGCTGGCACGGGTGGGCTGGTCGGTGGAGGAGGTGGACCTGTTTGAGGTGAACGAGGCATTCGCCATGGTGAGCATGCTGGCGATGGCCGGGTGCGGCATTCCCCATCACAAGTTGAACGTGAACGGCGGGGCCTGTGCGCTGGGGCACCCTCTTGGCGCCAGTGGCGCCCGCATTCTGGTGACCCTGATCCATGCCCTGCGTGCCCTCGGGCTCAGACGAGGGGTGGCGAGCCTGTGCATCGGGGGAGGGGAGGCAACTGCCATCGCCATCGAGGCAGGCTGAATGCGTGGGTGAGATTGCAGCGGGTTGATGACATGACAACGTCCCTTCAAGAGGGACGTTGTCATGTCTGGCGGGAGTGGACCGGTTGCTCTTCCATGGCCTGAAGCTGCTGGTTGACCCAGGCGGTGGCGCTCAGATAGAGGTGGCTGACCTTCTCTTCGTTGAGGCCGAGCCGGACGGTGTTGGCGGCGACCCGCTGCCAGTCGGCTTTCTCGAAATCTTCACAGAACGCCAGGTAGAACCCGAGTTTGCCCTTGCGGGTGAGCAGGGCGGCACGAATGTCGTCGGTCAGGGGAATGGAGCCGAGCAGCTGATCCAGCGGTTCTCCCATGAGCACGTCCAGCAGGGAGAAGAGGCCGGTGACAAAGGCTTGCTGTGCCTGCTCTGCGGGCGCATGGGTCTGGGCCAGCAGTTCGCAGAACCGGGCTCTGATGAGGGACATCTGGTGGAGCTCGGCACTCTTTTCACTCCCCGCACTGGTGGCGGCGATCAGGGCGACGAAGCGCTTGAGCTGGGCGTGTCCCAGGGAACTTGCGGCCTGGCGAAACGAGGCGATGGGTTGTGGGAAGCGCTTGAGGTGGTTGATGTAGCGCAGCAGCTTGAGAGAGAGGGTGAGATCCTGATTGAGCAGTTGCTCAATCTTGTCCAGATCCGGTTCGGTCTGATTGACCACCTCGAGCAGTTGCATCACCACCAGCTGGGCCGGTGGTATGGTGGGCTGTTGCACCATCTGAGGGCGGCTGAAGAAAAATCCCTGGAACAGGGTGACGCCGAGCTGCTTCATCCGCTCGAACTCGGCCTGATCCTCGACTTTCTCGGCCAGATAGGTGAGGGGCAGGTGGCGATGATTCGCCATGAAGTGCTCGATGCAGGGTTGCGGCGTGCTGCGCAGGTCGAACTTGATGATATGGATGTAGGGGAGGAACCTGTCCCAGTCTGAGACCATGGTGAAGTCATCCAGCGCCAACCGATAGCCCAGCCCATAGAGCTGGATCACTTTTTCCAGCAGCGCATCGTCGGGCTCGGCATCCTCCAGGATCTCGATCACCACCTTGTCACGGGGGAGGCATTCGGCCAATCCGTCCAGCAACAGGGAGTGGGGGAAATTGATGTAGCAGGGGTGATCCCCGATGAGCTGATCGATGTTCTGCTGCAAGAACTGCTCGGCAACCAGCCTGGAAGTGGCCTGCTGTGCGGAGACGGAGGGAAATACATTGTCCAGGCTGTCGCGAAACAGCAGCTCATAGGCTTGGGTGTTCAACTCCCGATCCAGAATGGGCTGCCTTGCTACATAGGAATACATGCATCTCTCCACCATGGTTACAGGCTTGATTCTATGGTGAAGCGGATCACTATGCCAGTGCCGACCGGTCGGGAAGGTCAACAACTGGCATACTATTTGTCAGGAAACCCGGGGTGTCAGAACAGGTAGTTGAGCTGCAGGCCGGCGAGCCAGGCATCCCCTTCCGAGGTGCCATTGAAGGTGGAGGTGGTCTGGGGGATGCCCGGCCTGAGCTGCATAGTTTCGCTCACGTCCACCTTCTTGCCGTCGATCAGGGTCAGCCCCAGATCCAGCGAGAGGTGGCGGTCAATCTGATAGCCCACGCCGGCGCTGTACCAGACCCGATCCGAGTCGGGGATGGAGATGGTGCGGCGATCCGCCGGGACCGGGCTGCGGTCGTAGGCGATACCGGAGCGCAATTGCCATTGGGGGGCCAGCTGGTAGGTCATCCCCAGGGCATAGCGCCAGCTGTCTTCCCAGTGCTCCTCCTTGATGTGCATGGTGCCGTGGTGGTCGAGCTCGGATTCGAGCTGCACGAACTTGCTCCAGTTGGTCCAGTTGATGCTCGAATGCAGCGCCAGGGCCGGGGTGAGCTGATGGAACAGAGCCAGCTCGGCGGTGGCGGGCAGGGGCAGATCCAGGCTGCCGGTATCGGTGAATGGCTGGCCCCTTTGATCGATGCCGATGGCGTCACCGGAGAGGGTCAGGGTGACGTCGTGGCGATAGGAGAGACCGATGCGGGTTGCCTGCGACAACTCAAGCAGGGTGCCCAGGTTCCAGCCCATGGCCCAGCCATCCCCTTTCAGGTGCTTGGCTATCTGGTTGTTGGAGGGGAAAGTGCCACCCACTTCCCCTTCCCCCTGAATGGCGGAAAGACCTGCCCCGACGGACCAGATGCGGTTGATGCGATAGGCCAGGGAGACCCCCAGATCCACTGTCTTGATGTCGGAGACGTTGCCGAAGTGACCGGCGTTGTAGTTGTCCGGCATCTTGACCCCGAGTCCGTAATAGGAGGTGGCGGCAAGCCCGAGGCGCCATTGCTCGTTGAGGGGCACGATGAGATAGGCGTTGGGTACCCAGGCGTCACCCGCAATGTCGTGGGCTCCGGCATCCAGACTGACCGGCCCCTGAGTGGTAGGCACCCGGGTGGTGCCCTCTATGTTGACGTCGGGGTGCACGTGGATGACGCCGCCGGAGAAGGCCAGGGTATCGAATCGGGTCATGGCGGCGGCATTGCGGGAGAGCACGCTGGCATTGTCGGCGATGGCGGCCTCACCCGCGAAGGCACGCCCCATGCCGGTGGCGGATTGCTCCGCGAGCTGGAAGCCGGCAGCCTGCACCTGGCTCGATAGCAGCAAGAGGGCAATAAGGGAGGGTTTGAACGTCGGATGCATGGTCTTTCCTCGGGATGAACTGGGTGTTCATTCTGTTATTCGGTTGGGGCCGGGATTTTATATGGTATGACCAGCAAGGCAACGGGGAGAGGGGAACGTGCGGCAAAACGGGATTAAATGCTGAAAGAAATCCCCATAACAGCTTGATAAAAAAAGAAAAGAGTACAGTTGTTTACTACAGCTGTGCGCTCAGTTAGCGAAATTGGATAAAAAAAGAGCGCCCTGGGGCGCTCTTGATGATGACATGAAAATCAGAATTTCATGTTGAACTGGGCGGAAGCCAGCAGGGCGTTGCCGTGAGAGGTGCCCTTCCAGCGCAGCGCATCACTGTGGTTGCGCAGGCCTTCGTTCACGTCCACTTCCTTGCCGTCCAGATAGGCCATGCCGAAGTCGAGGCTCATGTCCGGATTGATGTGGTAGGTGGCACCGGCGCTGTACCAGATACGGTCGGAGTCAGGAATGCTCAGGCTGCGGTATTCCGGCTCGATGGGGCTGTTGTCGTAGGCGAAGCCGATACGGGCTTCCCAGGACGGGTTGACGTACCAGGTACCACCCAGGGCGTAACGGGCAGAGTCCTTGAACTTCTCGTCTTTTTGCAGGCACACGCCGCCGGCGCAGTTGCTGCTGGTGGCCTTGAGCTCCTGGAAGGCGCTCCAGTCGGTCCAGTTTACGGAGTAGTGGACAGCGAATTGCTGGTTCAGGTGGTGGTAGCCTGCGAATTCGGCCTGGGCCGGCAGATCCAGCTTCAGGTTGCCATCGACGACGCGGTTGCCGGAGGTGGCGCCCTGGAAGTCGCCGTCAAAGCTCAAGTCCACCTGGGAGCGGTAGGTCAGGGCGAGACGGTTGTTGTCGTTGATCTCGTACAGGGTGCCGACGTTCCAGCCAAAGCCCCAGGTGTCGCCCTTCAGGTGAGCCAGACGGGTATCGGAGTTGGCACCTGGAATGGCGGCGGAGAGCGCACCGGCATAACGGTTCAGCTCGGCGGCGGCGTAGACGGCATTGATGCCGGCACCGACGCTGAAGCTGGAGTTGATGCGATAGGCGATGTTGGGGTTGATGTTGAAGGTCAGCAGCTCGGTGTCACCGGCGCCGGCGCCGGCCGCGAAGGTCTTGGAATATTCGGTGGAGAGGCCGTAGTTGGAGAAGAGGCCGATCCCCCAGGCCCACTGATCGTTCAGGGGCTGGATGAAGTAGGTAGCCGGCACGAAGGCATCGGGGGCGATGTCGCTCTCGCTGGACGGAGCCAGCTTGGTGGGGCCGGCATAGATGTCGCCAGCCACATCCACGTCGGGCTTGATATAGGTGCCGGATACAGACAGTGCCATCTTGTCGAAGGTGGTCATGGCCGCCGGGTTGCGGGACAGCACGGCCGCGTTGTCGGCGATGGCTGCTTCACCTGCGTAGGCGCGACCCAGACCGGAGGCCGAGTGCTCGTTCAGCTGGAACGCGGCGGCGAAGGTCTGGGTGCTGGCCAGGGTCACGGCCGCAGCGATCAGGCTTTTCTTGAAAAAGGCAGTTGTCATAGTGTTCTCTCTTTGTAAGCAGATTTTCTGTCGACATCGCGGCTCTTTGGCGGCTATTGACGACATGATCTGTTGTTATGTCAGCTTCTTCCCATTCATTGCTGGCGTGATTCTATGGATCTGGTAGGAGGTAAGAAATCAGACCAGTGACAGCAGAATACATAAAAGTTTCCATTGTGTTAATCATTTGTTTTAACCTGCCGTTTTATTAGGCTAATTTATCTATTATTGGATAAATAATACCAATCAGATTAAAGGTGTGATCTAATTGCTCTATTCTGGTTTCACTGTACTCAGTATGTCCGATCCAATCGATTTCTTGGCCCTCGCCAAGG
>NZ_JAPDBQ010000087.1:0-17465 GCF_027705325.1 Aeromonas sp. QDB18 | reverse complement strand
ACCAGCGGGGCTGACGCCCCGGCGAAATTCCCCTCCCACCTACGTCGGAGGGAGTCCCCTTTCGCATTTAAGATGGGTCTTCATTGTTGTCATCCTGGCAAGAGTAATGGGTCTTTATAGGTGCAATGGCCGGGAGTTGGCAAGACAGGCGTCGCTTCGTATCGTGACGCACCACCTGTTTTATCTGCGCCCTTGCCAGTACAATGCCGCCAACCGGCACCGTATGGCGCCACACTATGACAGGGACGATCCATGACATTCGACAACAGGCTGGCCGCCGCCCATCGGGAGCTGGCCGAGAAGGGCGTGCAAACGCTCAACTACAACCCGCCGATCATCTGGCTGCTGCGAAAGGCGGGGTTCACCATCAGGCCGCCCCACTACGAACGCTTTCTGATCAACGTTCTTGCCCTGGGACTCCCCATCGGCGCTATCTGGGGGGTGTTGATGTGGTGCCTCGGCTGGCAGGATGAGGTGAGCCCGGGGTTTGCCCTGCGCCAGAGCCTGCTGTTTGGCATCGGGCTCGGTCTGCTGATGGGGACCTGGTTCTGGTTTAGGCGCAAGCAGCTCAAGCTGACCCCCTGGGACGCCTTGCCACTCTCCACGAGCCCCACGCAAAAACGCTGGCAACCGAAATAACCACCGATATCGACAAGGAGACCCTTATGACCAGGGCCCATGAAAAACTGAACTATGTGGATTTTGCGGCCAGGGATCTTGCCGCCACCAAGGCCTTCTTCACCGCCGCCTTTGGCTGGCAGTTTGCCGACTACGGCCCCAATTATTGCGCCTTCGAGGGAGAAGGGCTGGATGGCGGCTTCTACCGCGCCGAACTGTGCAGCCAGAGTGCTCAGGGCGGGGCGCTCCTGGTGTTCTACAGCGCCGATATCGAGGCGACCCAGGGCAAGGTGAGCCAGCATGGCGGCACCATAGTGCGCCCCCTGTTCGACTTCCCCGGTGGCCGCCGCTTTCACTTTGTCGAGCCCAGCGGCAATGAATTTGCGGTCTGGTCCGAACAGGCCAGCGCCTGATAATACTCCGCCCTCCCCCTGGCCCACCTGCACCACGACCAGCCATGGGGAGGCCACATTGCTGCACTCACCTCAATAGTGTTTTGCGACTGCTGCCCTGTATCCCCCAGTCTGGGGCGGGCATACTGACCCCCGTCTTAACGAGGAGGTTCAGATGCCATCCCCCCTGATCGTGATTGCCCAGCTTGACGCCAAACCCGAATTCGCCGCCCAGTTTCGCGCTGCCCTCGAGCCGCTGATCGCCGCTACCCTGCAAGAGCCGGGGTGCCTTCGCTACCAGTTGCACCAGAGCCTGGAGAGCCCCCACAGCTGGATGCTGTACGAGGAGTGGGAGAGCGAAACCGCCCTGCTCGCCCACCAGCAGCAGCCCCACTACATCGCCTTTGCCAGCCTCGCCTCCCCCTGGTTTGCCAACCGGATCGTGAGCCGCTACCGGCGCGCCTGACTGCCTCCGCCCTCGGCGCAGGCAAAGCCCATCATTTGAGCGTAGAAACACTAACCTGAGGAATTTGATGATGAAGATGCCCAACCTGGGTCTTGGAACCTTCCGCCTGAAAGATCAGCCCCTTCGCGACTCCCTGCTCCAGGGGCTGGAACTTGGCTACCGCCATATCGACACCGCCCAGATCTATGACAACGAGGCCGAAGTCGGCCAGTTGATGAGCGAGAGTGGCGTGCCCCGCCAGGATATCTACCTGACCACCAAGGTGTGGACCAGCGAGTTCGGTCCGGGCAAGGTGATCCCGAGCCTGGAAGTGAGCCTGGAGAAACTGCGCACCGACTATCTGGACCTGGCGCTCATTCACTGGCCCTCCCCCCAGGATGAGGTGCCGATGGCGGTCTATCTGGAGCAGCTCGCCGAGGCCAAAGCCCGGGGCCTGACCCGGGAGATCGGGGTCTCCAACTTCACCGTGGCCCAGCTTAAACAGGCCATCGAGATTTTGGGGCCGGGCGCCATCGCCCACCAGCAGGTGGAGATCCACCCCCTGCTGCAAAACCGCAAGGTGGTCGATTTCTGCCAGGCCCACGGCATCGCCATCACCGCCTATATGCCGCTCGCCTATGGCAAGGTGCTCGCCGAGCCGCTGCTGATGGAGATCGGCAAGCGCCACGGCGTCTCGGCGGCCCAGGTGTCGCTGGCCTGGCTGCTGGCCCAGGGCATGACGGTGATCCCGAGCTCTACCAAACGGGAGAATCTGGCCGCCAACCTGGCTGCGCTGAAGGTACGGCTCAGCAGCGACGAGATGGCCGCCATCGCCACCCTGGATCGGGGCGAGCGCTGCGCCAACCCGGACTTTGCGCCGGATTGGGATTAAACCATGGCCTCTCGATTCGGCGGTGGATAGCGGCGACCCTCACGAACAGACTGCAACCACGGGCTATCCCCTCTCCCTATGGGAGAGGGAGAGGGAGAGGGAGAGGGTGAGGGTGAGGGCAGGCTCTTCTATTCAGGTCATCAGGCCTTAAACCAGATAGCCCCCTCATCCCCAGCCCTTCTCCCGCAAGGGGAGAAGGGAGCAAAGAAAACCCGACACCGTCGACGAGAACACCAGCGGGAGGCCCAGTGCCTCCCGCTTTTTTGTCCCCAATACCGCGCGTCACTGCCACCCGCGCCGCTGGCCCCCTCCCCTGCAACCTTCCGCTGCCCTTCCCTCTTTATTCCCAGTTCGGTCTGTACGCTTTGCCTCTGCACTCAACTCGCTCTATACGGCCCACTCTTGTCTCTGCAACCTCAGCCACTCCCACTTCCACGCCCCAATTGCTGCTGATTTGGCAAAAGTAATTTGACGTTGCCGTCATTTTTACCAACAAACACCCTCGGCATACTGGCGCCATTCTCCCGTCGGGAGTCCCAATCCAAGGAGTTGTTATGCCACTGGCGTTATTTGCCCTCACCTTAAGTGCCTTTGCCATAGGCACCACCGAATTCGTGATCGTGGGGCTCATCCCCACCATCGCCGAGCAGCTCAATGTCTCGCTCCCCTCGGCGGGCCTGCTGGTCAGCCTCTATGCCCTTGGGGTGGCCATCGGCGCCCCCGTGCTCACGGCGCTCACCGGCAAGCTGCCGCGCAAGTGGCTGCTGGTAGGGCTGATGGCCCTCTTCACCGTCGGCAACCTGCTGGCCTGGCAGGCCCCCGGGTACGAGAGCCTGATTGTGGCCCGCATTCTCACCGGGCTGGCCCACGGGGTCTTCTTCTCGGTAGGCAGCACCATCGCCACGGGTCTCGTGGCCAAAGAGAAGGCGGCCAGCGCCATCGCCATCATGTTCAGCGGCCTCACGGTCGCCCTGGTGACCGACGTCCCGCTTGGCACCTGGATTGGTCAGGTCTTTGGCTGGCGCGAGACCTTCCTGGTGCTGAGCCTGCTCGGCCTCGTCGCCATGGTGGGCAGCCTGCTGCTGGTACCGGGGAACCTGCCGAAGGGGGCCGCCTCCAGCGTTCGCGAGCAGCTCTCGGTGCTCACCAAGAAACCGCTGCTGCTGGTCTACGCCAAGACGGCGCTCGGTTACGGCGGTGCCTTCACTGCGTTTACCTTCCTCGCCCCCATCCTGCAACAGGTGAGCGGCTTTAGCGCCGGCGCGGTGAGCCTCATTCTGCTGGTGTACGGGGTATCGGTCGCCGTCGGCAATATCTGGGGCGGCAAGCTCGCCGACCGGATGGGTCCGCTGCCTGCCCTCAAGCTGCTGTTTGCAGGTCTCGCCGTGGTGCTGCTGGTGCTCACCTTCACCGCACCGCACCCGGTGCTGGCGGTACTGACCGTGCTGGTGTGGGGCGCCTTCGCCTTTGGCAACGTGCCGGGTCTTCAGGTACTGGTGGTGAAACAGGCCGAGCGCCACACCCCCAATGCCGTGGATGTGGCCTCCGGCCTCAACATCGCCGCCTTCAACGTCGGCATTGCGCTGGGCTCCGTGGTCGGCGGTTTCGTGGTGGAGCACCTCGGCCTGATGCACACCCCCTGGATTGGTGCCCTCATCGTGCTGCTGGCCTACGGCCTCACCCATGTCAGCGAAGCGGGCGAGCGCCGCGCCGCCCTTGCCTGACCCCCGGGCAAGCAAAAGGCCGACACCCTGTGTCGGCCTTTTTTTCATGGGCAAGATGCGAGGCTCAGGGCTCCTTGAGATCCTCATCGGCAGCCCAGCGCGCCTCCAGCCAGAGCAGGTTGACCAGCCCGCAGAGCAAGGCGAACCCCAGCCCCAGCAACCAGGTGAAATACCACATATCGCATTGATCCTTGTGTTGAAGCGGATTAGTAGAGGCTGTGGCCGTGCTGGCGCACCTGCTCGGCGCTGACCCTGCCGCGCACCACCCGGTAGACCCAGAGGGTATAGCCGATGTTGACCGGCATCAGTACCCCGACGATCCCCAGCATGATAAGCAGGGTGCGCTCGCTGGAGGTGCTGTCCCACAGGGTCAGGCTGCTGGCCGGATCCAGGGACGAGGGCAGCACGAAGGGGAAGAGCGCGATGGCCACGGTCAGCATCATGGCGGCGCAGGCACCGCCGCTGGCAACGAGCGCCAGCCCGGACTTGCCGAGGCGGCTTGCCAGCGCGCACACCAGGGGCAGCAGGAGCCCGAGCACAGGCACGGCCCAGAGCACCGGATGGGCGACAAAGTTGCCAAGCCAGCCCGCCGGCACCGCCACCACCTCTTTCATCAGCGGAGTGAGGGCGCCGTTGAGATCGCCGATGGCCGTGATGCGATACCCCGCCATCTCCCCAAGCCAGACGCCGCCAAGGGCAAAGAGGGCGCTCGCCAGGGGGCCGAGCCAGAGGGCGAGGCGGGCGCTGCGCGCTGCTATGGCCCCCTGGGTCTTGCACTGGAGGAAGCTGGCACCGTGCAGCAAGAGCAGCGCCAGCGCCGTCCCCATGGCGGTCAACAGCAGCGGCCAGTGGAACGCAAAGGCGCCATAGTGGATGCGAAGGGCCGCATCGAAGCGAAACGGCAGCCCTTGCAGCACCAGGCCAAGGGTGGCACCAAACACCAGGGTCGGCAGCAGACCGCCCACCACCAGGGCGCGGTCCCACCAGCGGCGCCAGACCGGGTCCGGCAGCTTGCTGCGATAGTCAAAGCCCACCGGGCGCAAAAAGAGGCCGAACAGCAGGAACATGAAGGGCACGTAAAGCGCCGAGAAGGCGGCGGCATAGACCAGGGGCCAGGCGGCAAACAGGGTGCCGGCACCGGCGATGAGCCACACCTGGTTGCCCTCCCACACCGGCCCCACGCTGTTGAGCAGCACCCGCCGCTCGTCATCCGTCTTGCCGACCACGGGCAGCAGCATGCCGACCCCGAGATCGAAGCCATCCATCACCACGAAGCCGACCAGCAGGAAGAGCACCAGCCCCCACCAGATCACTTTCAGGGTTTCGTAATCCATCAGGCAGGACTCCCGTTTTGCAACACTTCACCTTGATAACGACCCGTCTGCAGGCTGGCAGGCCCTTTGCGGATCACATGACGCAACAAGAACAACTCCACCACCAGCAGGCTGCTGTAGATGAGGAAGATGGCAATGAGGCTGAACCAGAGCTGCCCCGGTTGCAGCAGGGAGACGGAGGCCGACACCGGCAGCACGTCGCTGATGGTCCAGGGCTGGCGACCGAACTCCGCCACGAACCAGCCCGCCTCGATGGCAATCCAGGGCAGCGGAATAGACCAGAGCAGGGCCCTGAGCAGCAGCGGGGATTGCACCAGCCTGCCCCGGCACAGCTGCAGGAAGGCGGCGGCAAAGAGCGCCAGCAGCGCCACGCCGATGCCCACCATCAGGCGAAAGCTCCAGAACAGCGGCGCCACCTGGGGGATGGAGTCCGCCACCGCCTTGGCGATGGCCGCCTCGTCCGCTTTGCCAATCTCCTTGGCATAGGGGGTGAGCAAGAGGCCGTAGCCCAGATCGCCGCGGTGGCGCTCGAAGGTGGCGCGGGCCGCCTGGTTGCTGCCATCTGCCCGCATCGCTTCGAGCGCCTCGTGGGCCAGCATGCCGCTGCGAATGCGCGCCTCGTGCTGCGCTTTCAGATCTTTGAGGCCCGTCACCTGCTCATCCAGGGAGCGGGTGGCGATGATGCCCATCAGATAGGGTATCTTGATAGCCGCGTGGGTGGTCTCGGCACGCTGATCCGGCAGGCCGAACAGGGTGAAAGAAGCCGGGGCGGGCTCCGTCTCCCACTCCGCCTCGATGGCGGCGAGCTTGACCTTCTGCACCTCCCCCGAGCGATAGCCCGACTCGTCCCCGAGCACGATGACAGAGAGGATGGCCGCGAGGCCAAAACCCGAGGCGATGGCAAAGGATCGCAGGGCGAAGCGCACCTCCATGCCGCGCAGCAGATACCAGCTGCTCACCCCCATCACGAACAGGGAGGCCGCCACATAGCCCGCCGCCACCGTGTGGACGAACTTGACCTGGGCCACCGGGTTGAAGATGACCGCGGCCACGTCCACCAGCTCCATGCGCATGGTCATGGGGTTGAACTCGGCGCCGACCGGGTTTTGCATCCAGCCGTTGGCGATGAGGATCCAGAGGGCGGAGAGGTTGGAGCCGAGCGCCACCAGCATGGTCACCAGCAGGTGCTGACCGCGGGAGAGCTTGTCCCAGCCGAAGAAGAAGAGGCCCACCAATGTGGACTCGAGGAAGAAGGCCATCAGCCCCTCCACCGCCAGCGGCGTGCCGAAGATATCGCCGACATAGTGGGAGTAATAGGCCCAGTTGGTCCCGAACTGGAACTCCAGGGTGATCCCGGTGGTCACCCCCATCACGAAGTTGATGCCAAACAGCTTGCCCCAGAAGCGGGTGATGTCCTTGTAGATCACCTTGCCGGTCATCACGTAGGCCGACTCGGCGATCACCAGGCTCCAGGACAGCCCCAGGGTGAGGGGCACAAACAGAAAGTGGAACATCGCCGTCGCCCCGAACTGTATTCGGGAGAGGCTGACCACATCATCCAGGCTTATCATGCATGACTCTCTATGTTGCATTTAACGGACAGGTTTTCGCCCGCCAAGTACACCATGGTCCATGACACCTATAACAGATGCAGTTATAGTGAAAAACACCTATAACAGTTTGGGCCCACCATGTCCCGCTACGGCCAGTTGGCAGACCAGCTGCAACAGCAGATCACGAGCGGCCTCTGGCAGCCGGGGGAGCGCATCCCCTCCATCCGCCAGAGCTGCAAGACCCACGGCCTCAGCCCCATGACGGTGCTCCAGGCCTATCAGCTGCTCGAAAGCCGCGGCCTCATCCTGGCGCGGCCCCAGTTCGGCTACTATGTCAAGGCCGCGAGCACGGCCCGGCGGGAGAGCCAGCCCCAGCAGGCCCGCTACAGCGGCTCGGTGGACATCAACGATCTGGTGTTCGAGGTGCTGCAGGCGAGCAAGTCACGGGAGCTGGTGCCCCTTGGCATGGCGGTGGCGGACCCGACCCTCTTCCCCCACCCCCAGCTCGGTCGGGCCCTCGGCAGTTGCATGCGCCGCCTCGATCCCTTCAGCACGGTGGCAGATCTGCCCCCCGGCAACGAGGCACTGCGCCGCGCCATCGCCCGGCGCTACGCCGGCGAGGGGATGGCGGTGGATCCCCAGCAGATCATCATCACCACGGGGGCCATGGAGGCGCTCTCCCTCAGTCTTCAGGTGCTGACCGAGCCCGGCGACTGGGTGGTGGTGGAGTCCCCCACCTTCTACGGCGCCCTGCAGGCCATCGAGCGGCTTAAGCTCAAGGTGGTGGAGATCCCGGTGATCCCCGGGGTGGGCATCGATCTCGCCCTGCTGGAGGAGGCCCTTGCCCAGCGCCCCGTCAAGGCGTGCTGGCTGATGGGCAATGTGCAGCACCCCCTCGGCCACACCATGCCCGATGAGCACAAGCAGGCGTTGATGGCGCTGCTCAACCGCCATCAGGTTCCCCTGGTGGAGGATGACGTCTATGCGGAGCTCTATGTCGGGCGTGAGCGGCCAAGGCCCATCACCCATTGGGATGCGCGGGGAGAGAGCCTGCTGTGCGGCTCCTGGACCAAGTGTCTGGCGCCGGGCTTTCGGGTCGGCTGGGTAGTGGCCAAGCGCCACGCCGAGCGCATCCAGCGGCTGCAACTGATGTCGACGCTCTCGACCAATGTGCCCAGTCAGCTGGCGCTGGCCGATATGTTGCGCCAGGGCGGGGTGGACGCCCACTTTCGCCGCCTGCGCCACACCCTGGCCCAGCGCCAGCAGCAGATGCGGGCAGCCCTGATGCGCCTCTTCCCCGAGGCGCGTATCTCCAACCCCGATGGTGGCTACTTTCTCTGGCTCGAATTTGACGCCCGCCTCGATGGCCGGGCGCTCTATGCCAGCGCCATCGAACAGGGGGTCTCCATCGCCCCCGGGGCCCTCTTCTCCAGCCAGGGCCAGCACAACCACTGCCTGCGCCTCAACAGCTCCCATCCCTGGAGCCCGCAACTGGACGCGGCCCTCACCCGGCTGGCGGGCCTCATCGCCCGGCAACGGGAAACCTGGCAGAGCCCCCCTGACGCCTCACACGACAAGGGCCCGTAACGGGCCCTTTTGCAAGCGAGTGCGCCTTATCTGGCCATGGTCTGTGACTGGGCCTTGAAGCCCAGTCGCTCGTAGAGGGCCCTGGCCCGCTCGTTGAAAGCCATCACCTCCAGGCGCAGCTGGCTTGCGCCCCGCGCCTTGCCCCACTGGTCCCCGTGGGCGATCAGCGCCCGGCCGATGCCCCGGGAGCGCTGCCACTCATCCACCACCACGGTCGTGATGCGGCAGACGGGCAGCTTGCTGAGAAAGGGGACGCTCTCGTTGAGGTCGATGCGGGCGGTGAGAAAGCCCGCCACCTCTCCCGCCACCACCGCCACGCAGAAAAGACGCGCCTCGTCGGCTATGGCGCCGAGCAAGAAGGCCCTGTCCTCCGGGGACGGGGGGCAGAACACCTCGGGCACCTGTTCGAAGTGGAGCTGACCTATCTGCCGGTTCAGGGCCAGAATGGCGTCGATATCCTGTTCAGTTGCCTTGCGAATGTCCACCTGATGCTCCTTGCAGTGAGGGTCGCCAGCGAGGAAAGAGGCTCGGCGGTCACCCTTTGGAACCCGCATCTTATCGGCTCGTCACGGCAATCAACAGCCCCCGGCAACGACAAGGCCCCATGACGGGGCCTTGTGCATCCGCAGACTCCCGGGCTCAGCCCGGCGCCCCCAGCTGGGCCACCTGGCGCTCTATGCTCCCCTTGAGGTTGTCATCCAGCTTCAAGGCACGCGCCAGCTCGTCCAGATAACCGCGCTCCATGAAGTGATCCACCTCAATGGTGAGCAGGGAGGCGAGGTAGACCTCGGTCGCCAGCTCCATGTCGGTCACTTCTCGCGCCAGGACATGGGGGTCGAGGGGGCGGGAGAGCTCGGCGTCAATCCAGCGGGCCGCATCCCGCTCCCCCTGTTCGGTCAGGTACTCCTGGATCTTCTGGCGCTCGGCGGCATCGATGTGGCCGTCGGCCCGGGCCGCCGCCACCATGGCGCGCACCAGCAGGTTGGCGCGGGCATCCAGGGCCTTGCCCTCCAGGGTGTCCAGGGGCTGGGTCGGCTGGGCCGGGGTGGACTGCTGGGTCTGCCAGTCCTGATAGAGCTTGTAGGCCAGCCCCCCGAGAGCCGCCGCGCCTCCCACCGCCGCCACCTTGGTGCCATATTTGCGCATCTTCTTGTTGCCAAGCAGCAGCGCCATGGCCCCGGCGGCCAATCCCCCCTGCGCCATGCCCTTCATCTGGGCCTTGCGCGTGTCACTACCGTCGTTGAGCCAGCCCTTGCCAGCTCCCATCAATTGCTCCAGCATCTGTTTCATGGGGCCTCCTCCCTCGCGTGATGAGTCATGCTGGGCCGCCTGCGCTGAACTCAAGGTGAATGACGGCGCAGACAAGAAGAGGCGCTGGTTGGATCAGTGTCGGCCCCGCCCGCTGCTATTGTCCCCGGGGGACAGCCAAGGAGTCCCCCCTTGCCTCGACATAAGGAAGTACCATGAGCGCCCGTGAACTGACCCTGCAATTTCTCGCCGAACCCGCCGACGTCAACTTTGGCGGCAAAGTCCATGGCGGCATGGTGATGAAGTGGATTGACCAGGCCGGCTACGCCTGCGCCGCCGGCTGGTGTGGCGGCTATGCCGTCACCGTCTATGTGGGGGGCATCCGCTTCTTGCGTCCCATCCAGATAGGCCAACTGGTGGAGGTACACGCCAAGGTGATCCACACCGGCACCACCAGCATGCACCTGGCGGTGGATGTCTACAGCCGCCACCCCACCGACCCGGAGCGGCGCAAGACCACCCACTGCATCATCATCTTCGTGGCCATGGACGAGCATGGCAAACCCACCCCGGTGCCCCAGTGGCAGCCGGTGAGCGAGAGCGATCTGCAGTTGCAGCAGTACGCCAAAAAGCTGATGGCCCTGCGCGAGGAGCTGGACAAGGAGATGCGCCAGCACATGTGACCCGTCCCGCCCCGGGCAGCCGGGGCGTGTCTTCGCGCCGCCGGGCGCTATAATGGCGACCACCCTTGCCCTTGAGAACCCAAGATGTCCCTGGAAAATGCCCCCCCCGAGGTCCAGCTCGCGGTGGATCTGATTGAACTGCTGGAAACCAACCACATCGCCCCCGCGCTGGCCCTGGCGGCACTCGCCATCGTTCGCCGGGATTATGAGCGCAAGCTCGAGGAAGGTCGGGAGGCCTGAGCGCCCCCGCAGGAGGCACCATGTCAGCACCCATTCGCATCGAACAAGGCCGCGCCATGCTCCTCGGGGGGCTGCGCCGTCACCACCCCTTCGAGCAGGGGGACTTCGCCGGCCAGTGGCGCGACCTCAGCGCCCTGCTTCCTCTGCCGGGGCAACTCGGTGAGCACGCCTATGGCGTCATCTGCGCCGCCACCGACACTCACTGCGAATACCTCTGCGGGGTGGAGGTCGCCGCCCTGGAGGTGCTGCCTCCCGGGCTTGGCCGCATGCGCATCGCCCCCCAGACCTACGCCATCTTCTTGCATCAGGGGCATGTCGCGACCCTGCCGCACACCTGGCACCAGGCCCTGGCGTGGCTCGCGCAATCGGACTATCAATCTGCCCAGCAGCCGGATTTCGAGCGCTACGGCGCCCGCTTTGACGCCGCCACCGGCAGCGGCGAAGTGGAAATCTGGCTCGCCGTGGTGCCAAAACAGGCCCTGGCCTGACCCCTGGCCGCCCGGGCTACCTCGGCCCCATCACCTCGTCACAGAGCGCGATCAGCGCCTCCCCCAGGCGGGCGAGGGGTTCGCTCGTGCCCGGCCCCTGGTGCAGGGCCAGCTCCACCGAGCGCACCGCAGGCCAGTGAGCCAGCACCACCTGATCCGGTTGCAGCAGGCGCGCCGGCAGCAGGCTGACCCCGATCCCCGCGCTCACCGCCCCTTGCAGGCTGGCGAGACTGCCGCTCACGTAGGCGATGCGCCAGGGGATCCCCTCGGCATCCAGGGCGTCGGTCATCTGGCGCCGGTAGAGCCCCTCGCTTGGAAACACCACCAGAGGCAGAGGGTCGCGCCCGGCGGCGGGCCACTCCCGGCTGTCAACTCAGGCCAGGGGCTCGCGCCAGCGGGCGATGGGCTCCCCCTGGCCGCGCCCCTGTTTGATGAGGGCCAGATCCAGCTCTCCCCCTTCGAAGGCCTGCCACAGGGCATGGCTGAGATCGCTTTGCACCTCCAGCCGCACCTGCGGGTGCGCGCGGGCGAAGGCGGCCAGTACCGGGGTCATGGCCCCCGCGGCAAAATCCTCCGGCACCCCGAGGCGCAGGGGGTGGCTCGCCTCGCTCACCCGCTCCCCCGCCCGGGCCAGCAGCCCCAGGATGCGGCGCGCCAGCCCGAGCAGGGTCTCCCCCTGGGCCGTGGTCACCACCTGGCGGCCGGATCGGTCGAGCAGGGTGCAGCCCAGCTGCTGCTCCAGGCGGCGCATCTGCTGGCTCAGGGTGGACTGGGTGAGGTGGATACGCTCGGCGGCGCGGGTAAAGCTGCCGGTTTCGACGATGACGACGAAGCTCTGCAGCAATTGGGGGTCCAGCAGGGGGCGCTCCATGGGCAATCTCCATTTATAAAACCACTGGAAGTCATTTTATCATTTAATTTCCAAATGATGCGGCGACCCTCTAGGCTGCTGTCCTCCCCCTTTTTTGCCAGGATATGACCATGCCACCCCCTTCCCAGTCCGGTGCCCGCCTCCTCAACTCCCTCACCGCCGCCTCGGCCCCCAGCCATCAGGAGTGGCTGGAGCAGGCCCTGCACCTGGCCCTGACCCATCGCCAGCAAGGGGGGCGCCCCTTCGCCGCCCTGCTGGTGAGGGAGAACCGGCTGGTGGCGAGCGCCGTCAACCGCATGCTGGAGGCGGGGGACCCCACCCGTCACGCGGAGCTGGAAGCGCTGCGGGAAGGGAGTCGCCAGGGGCCGCTGGCCGGGGCCATCGTCTATGCCAGCGGGCACCCCTGCCCCATGTGCCTGTCGGCCCTGGTGATGAACGGTATCCAGGCGGTCTACTACGCCTTTGACAACGACGATGCCGCCCCCTTCGGCTATGACAGCCGCGCCGCCTACGCCGCCCTGCGCCTGCCCCTGTGCCCACCGCCCCTGCCCCTCATCAAGCTGGCAAGCCCCATCGCGGCCGAAACCCTCTACGGTCCCCTGCCCCATGCATAAGCGCCGCCTCCCCCCGGGCAGCGGCGCCTTGCTGGTGCTGGTGATCCTCATCGCCCTCAACCTGCGCCCCTTCCTCACCGCCATCGGCCCCCTGGCCCCTCGCATCGACGCGAGGCTGGCCCTCGGGGTAGATACCCTGGCCTGGGTCACCCTGCTGCCCCTCTGGCTTATCGGGGTCGGCGTGCTGCTCACCCCGGCGCTCCTGGGTCGCACGGGCCCGCGCCCCCTGCTCGGGGCTGCCCTGCTGCTGCTCGCCCTTGGCAGCGCCCTGCGCGTCGACCTGGCGAGCGGCGCCCTGCTCATCGCCAGCGCCGCCCTGTGCGGGCTGGGCTCGGCCCTGGTGCAGGGGGTGCTGCCCAGCCTCATCAAGGAGGGGTTCGCCCAAAAGGTGCCCCTGGTGATGGGGATCTTCTCCGCCTGCATGATGGGGGGCGGGGCGCTCGGGGCCGTGCTCACCCCGCGCCTTGCCGAGTATCTGGACTGGTCTCGGGCGCTGGCGCTCTGGGGCCTGCCGGTGCTGCTGGCCCTCGGCTGGTTGGCCTGGCGGGTGCCCCTGCCCGCCCCGGCCTGCACGCCCGCCCCCACCGGGGAGCAGCGGCTGCACCCCCTGCCCCGCACCTGGCTGCTCATCGCCTGTTTTGGCATCATCAACAGCGGCTACGGCATCGTCGTGGCCTGGCTGGCCCCGGCCTACATGGCGGCGGGCTGGAGCGCCCAGCAAGGGGGCGAGCTGGTGGCCTGGCTCGCCCTGGCCCAGACCGCGAGCGGCCTTGGCCTGCCCCTGCTGGCAGCCGGTCGGCTGGACCGCCGCCCCTGGATGGCGCTGGCCATCGCCATGCAGCTGGCGGGCTTTGGCGGCCTCTGGCTCGCTCCCCAGACCGCCCCCCTGCTCTGGTGTTTGCTGTGCGGCGCCGGGCTTGGGGGGAGCTTCTCCCTCATCATGGTGATTGCGCTGGATCACCTGCCCGACCCACGCCGGGCGGGCGCCCTCTGCGCCCTGATGCAGGGGGTCGGCTTCATGGTGGCGGCTACCGGCCCCTGGGTGGCGGCCCGCCTGCACCATGCAAGCGGTGACTTCGCCGCCGCCTGGCAGTGGCAGCTCGGCGCCCTGGTCCTGATGAGCCTGCTGGTGGTGCGTCTCAACCCGCGCCACTACCCAAGGGCCATGGGCCTGCCCCCGGAGCAGGCCATGGCTGTGCAGACGGCAGGCCACAAGCCTGCCTGATCCGGCGAGCACCGGCCTTGGGGGCCAGAAAGCACAACACCGGCCTTGGCTGGTGTTGTTCATCAGGGTGCGGGAAGGCCCGGCGCTCAGCGCCCCTTCTTCTGGCGCCCGCCCTGCCCTGGCCGCGGTTTGCCCGGGGCGGGTTTGCCCCCCTTGCCGGGCGCGCTTTTACCTGCCCCCCCTTTGCTGGCAGCCCCTTTGCCCGCCCCGCCCTTGCCTGCGGGGCTCTTCTTCTCGAACGCCTCGGGACCCGGCACATTGGGCCGCCCGCCAATCTCGTGATCGTCGCTGCGCCGCGGCTTCTTGCCCTGGGCAGGGGTGCCGGCCGCTGCCGCCTTGGGCTTGGCAACCTGAGCCCCCTTGGCCGGT
This sequence comes from Aeromonas sp. QDB18, assembly GCF_027705325.1. NCBI lineage: Bacteria > Pseudomonadati > Pseudomonadota > Gammaproteobacteria > Aeromonadales > Aeromonadaceae > Aeromonas > Aeromonas sp. QDB18. The sequence continues at coordinate 3,182 of NZ_JAPDBQ010000087.1, read as the reverse complement.
TTCACCTCGGAGGAGGAGTCCTCAATCAGCTTGAACAGCTCGATCAGCTCGTCGTCGGTGAGATCGCGCCACTCCCCCACCGGCAGCCCCTTGAGGCTGACGTTCATGATGCGGATGCGCTCGAGCTTGGTCACCTCGAAGCCGAAGTGCTCGCACATGCGGCGGATCTGGCGGTTGAGCCCCTGCACCAGGGTGATGCGAAACACGAAGGGGGCCTCTCGCTTCACCTTGCACTTCTTGGTGACGGTGCCGAGGATGGGCACCCCGGCCGCCATGCCCCGGACGAACTCGTCGGTCACCGGCTTGTCCACGGTCACCAGGTACTCTTTCTCGTGATCGTTGCCCGCCCGCAGGATCTTGTTCACCAGATCCCCGTGGTTGGTGAGGAAGATGAGCCCCTGGGAGTCCTTGTCGAGGCGCCCTATGGGGAAGATGCGGGTGCTGTGGTTGACGAAGTCGACGATGTTGTCCTTCTCCCCCGCCTCCGTGGTGCTGACGATGCCCACCGGCTTGTTGAGGGCGATGAAGACCAGGCTGTCGGCCTCGCGCGGCTCGATCACCTGACCGTTGACCTTGACCAGATCCCCGGCAAACACCTGATCTCCCACCCCGGCCCGCTTGCCGTTGATAAAGACGTTGCCCTGCTCGATGAAACGATCGGCCTCACGACGGGAGCAGATGCCGCTCTCGCTGATGTATTTGTTCAGGCGCATGGATTCATCGGCCAGCATGGGTCACCTCCCCGGTCGGATGGGCCTTGAGAATGGCTGGCTGGATCAGCCGCGCTGTGGTCGGGTTCGTCTGCATACAACTCCATGAAATAAGGGCCTGCGCCCTGCATGTTCGGCAAAAAACGCCGCTACAGTAGCACATTGCCCGCGCCCGCGCCCGGCCCCGTCGCACCCTGGGCCGCTGGCTCACAGGGGGTGCTGCCCTTGATGCAGCAGCAGGCCCCCCATTATCCAGCGTGCGGTGACGCCGCGGCCCTGATTGGGCTGCACCGCACACTCCCCGCCTCTTTCACTTCATGGGCCGGGCCCCCACCGCCGAAGATAGGGTGCGGCCTTCGGCAGATAGCCAGATGATCTAACGCTTGATATTTATCAAGCAAAAATGTATAAAAAGATTTTGGTCATCGCGAATTATCTGCTCTGACCCGCCGACGACGGGAAATGACACCCCCATCGGGACGCAACAACGGGCCCCTTGAGCCCCGCGAACCCTGAAGACGGGCATGAACCCCTCTCTGGCAGGACGCCACTTTCATCATTCACGACAGGAGTTAAAGATGAGTCATTCCCTCTCCCAGGAGGCCTTCCTGGCCCAGGTCGCCAGCCGCAACCCTCACCAGCCCGAGTTTATCCAGGCCGTGAGCGAGGTGATCGCCTCCATCTGGCCCTATGTGGAGCGCCACCCCCGCTACCTGCAACACGGCCTGCTGGAGCGACTGGTGGAACCCGAGCGCCTGGTGCAGTTTCGGGTGAGCTGGGTGGATGACCAGGGCCAGGTGCAGGTGAATCGCGGCTACCGGGTGCAGCACAGCTCCGCCATCGGCCCCTTCAAGGGCGGCATGCGCTTCCACCCCTCGGTGGATCTCTCGGTGCTGAAATTCCTCGCCTTCGAGCAGACCTTCAAGAACGCCCTCACCACCCTGCCCATGGGCGGCGGCAAGGGGGGCAGCGATTTCGATCCCAAGGGCAAGAGCGAAGGAGAAGTGATGCGCTTCTGCCAGGCCCTGATGCTGGAGCTCTATCGCCACCTGGGGGCCAACACCGACGTGCCGGCGGGCGACATCGGGGTGGGCGGGCGCGAGGTGAGCTACATGGCGGGCATGATGAAGAAGCTCACCAACAGCGCCGAGTGCGTCTTCACCGGCAAGGGACTCTCCTTTGGCGGCAGCCTCATTCGTCCGGAAGCTACCGGCTACGGCCTGCTCTACTTTGTCGACGCCATGCTGGCCCATCGCGGCCAGTCCCTCGATGGCCTGCGGGTCTCGGTGTCGGGCTCGGGCAACGTGGCCCAATACGCCATCGAGAAGGCGATGGCCCTCGGCGCCCGCGTCATCACCGCCTCCGACTCCGGCGGCACCGTCTATGATCCGGACGGCTTCACCCCCGAGAAGCTGGCCCGTCTGATGGCGCTTAAAAACGAGCAACGCAAGCGGGTCGCCGATTACGCCCATGAGCTCGGGCTCGAGTTCTTCAGCGGCCGCACCCCCTGGCACCTGGCGACCGACGTCGCCCTCCCCTGCGCCACCCAGAACGAGCTGGATGCCGAAGATGCGGCGCAGCTTATTGCCAACGGCGTGCAGCTGGTGGCCGAGGGGGCCAACATGCCCTCCAGCGCCGCCGCCATCCGCCTCTTCCACGACGCCCGGGTGCTGTTCGCCCCGGGCAAGGCGGCCAACGCCGGCGGGGTTGCCACCTCGGGCCTCGAGATGAGCCAGAATGCCCAGCGCCTCTCCTGGACCCGGGAGGAGGTGGACGCCCGCCTCAAGGGGATCATGACCAGTATCCATGCCACCTGTGTCCGTTACGGTCAGGATGATGGTCATGTGAACTACGAAAGCGGCGCCAATATTGCCGGCTTCGTCAAGGTGGCTGACGCCATGCTGGCGCAAGGGGTCTGCTAGTCACGCCATTTCCCGTGACATCCCCCAAATCAACAGGGCAGCCCATGGCTGCCCTGTTGTGTTATCTGCATAGCTGTTGCTTTAACCTGGGCGACGCAGGTTGCATGCCCGATACCACTTCACGCTCGCTTCACCCAGCCATGACACCCTCACCCCTCTTCCATACGCGAACGAGGAGAACGAGATGACAACGACCATAGGCGCCCTGCTGATCCTGGCCGGGCTCGGCTGCTTCCTGGCCTTCAACCTGCTGGGCTCCACCCTCGATGCCCAGGGCTTCCTGCACGAGCCCTTTGCCCTGCTGCCCCTGGGCTATCTGCTGCTCTTCACCGGCATGGTGCTCACCGTGATCCCTCTGCTGCGCAAGGGGCGCACCAGGGAGCAATGACACAAATCGCAAGGTGCCAAGAGCTCAGCAATAGCGGCTGATCTCGATGAGGTTCTGATCCGGGTCCAGGCAATAGACCGATTCGTTGACATCCTCCCCCACCTTAGCGCTTCGCGTCACAGGAGGGGGATCCCCATTACTGGGTGATAGCTGCTCGCGCAG
>NZ_JAPDBQ010000086.1:0-17625 GCF_027705325.1 Aeromonas sp. QDB18 | reverse complement strand
AAAATTGTTTTTGATGCTCGATGCTGTGAGTGCCCACACAGATTGCTTGATTCAAATTGTTAAAGAGCGTCACGCTTATCGCGTTGAGGAGGCGCATCTTACGCTCCTCACCTCGAAAGTCAAGCGGTTGTTTTTGCTTTTCTTTCGGCGCTGGCATCACAAGGAAGCGAGCTCATCAGTTCGGCGTGTTCCGCCGTGCTGGTAGGGGCGCATTATAGGGAGCCGCGCCGAGATGACAAGGGCTATTTTGCGAAAAATAGTCCTTTTTACCGTTTTGTGGCTCGAACGCCTACTTATCAAACAAAAAGCCCTGCTTACGCAGGGCTCTGGCCGCTTTGAATGACGTTACTGTTACTTTTTTGACCAAAACTCACGGGCAAAGCCGCGCACCTTGTCCCAGTCGGTGAATTCCAGATCCTTGCTGGTATCCGTGCTGCCCCCGGTAATCTTCATGATCAACTGAATGATACGGGTCTGCCACCAGTTGTAACGGGAGTACTGCAATGCCCCGGCAAACACCCCCAGAGTTTTCGGCTTCCAGGGAGAGAGGCGCAGAAACTTCTTCATGTAGGCGTTGGTCTGCGGCGTCTGCTTCTCGGGCTTGCGTGCCGTCAGGTTCACGCAGAAGAACGCCGCATTGGCTACTTCCAACTGTTCATGATGTGCGTGTATGAAGCTAAGCAGGCTGGGGTGGAAGTTACCATAGCGAATGGAAGCGCCAATCAACACCTTGGCATACTTGCTGAGGTTGCACATGGGCAGGGTGTGCAGGTCGTGCATCACCACTTCGCATCCTGATATTTCCTCCAGCATGACATCCACGATTTTCCGCGTTTGCCCGTCCCGGGAAGAATAAAGCACCAAAATCTTGTCCATACCAACCTCAACTACGCCAGAATGCAGGAGTAAACAGTACCAGAAGTGTGAAGATTTCCAATCGACCAAACAACATGGCCACGATTAATATCCACTGTGCTGTGGCCGAGATATTGCCGAAATTGGCCGACACCTCCCCCAGACCCGGCCCCACGTTGGTGAATGCCGCAGCCACGGCGGAGAAGGCCGTCACTTCGTTCAGCCCCGTCATCAGCAGCAACAACATGAAGATGAAGAACAGGATGATGTAGGTGGCAAAGTAGCCCCAGACCGCTTCCACGATCCGTTCCGGTACGGCGCGGCGTCCCAGCTTCAAGGTGTAGATGGCCCGCGGATGCACCAGCCGTTTGAGTTCACGCATCCCCTGCAGGAACAGGATCATGAAGCGCATCACCTTGATGCCCCCCCCGGTACTGCCAGCACAACAGCCGATGAAGGCGGAGAACATCAACAGCATGGGCAGAAAGGAGGGCCACTCCGCATAGCTGGTCGTGCTGTAGCCGGTGGTCGTGCCCAGCGACACCGCCTGGAACAGACCATGGTTGAGCGCCTCCTGCCAGGTGGCGTAATGACCGTGGAACAGCAGAGAGACGAAACAGATCAGCACCAGCACACATTGGATGCTCAGAAACACTTTGAGCTCCGAGTCCCGCAGATAGCTGCTCACGCGCACCGGCTTATGGGCAAACACCATGAAGTGCAGCGCGAAGTTGACGCTCGCCAGCAACAGGAACACCACTGTGATCAGGTTGATGGCCGGGCTGTCGAAGAATCCGATGCTGGCGTCGTGGGTCGAGAACCCCCCAACCGACAAGGTGGAGAAGGAGTGGCAGATGGCATCGAACAACGTCATCCCCGCCATCCAGTACGCGAGAGCACAGAGGGAGGTCAGCAGCAGATAGATGAACCAGAGCGCCTTGGCCGTCTCGGCGATGCGCGGGGTCACCTTGTTATCCTTGACGGGCCCCGGGATCTCGGCGCGATAGAGCTGCATGCCCCCGATACCCAGCAGTGGTAGCACGGCCACCGCCAGCACGATGATCCCCATGCCACCAAGCCATTGCAGCAGCTGGCGATAGAACAGAAACGCCTTGGGCAGATTGTCCAGCCCGGTCAGCACCGTTGCACCCGTGGTGGTCAGGCCGGAAAACGACTCGAAAAATGCCTCCGAGACCGACATGTCAGGCGTGTCGCTGATGATGAAGGGGACGGCACCCACGCTCCCCAGCACCACCCAGAACAGCACCACGATGAGGAAGCCTTCCTTGGACCTGAGTTCCTTTTTCTGGTGCCGGTTGGGGAACCAGAGCAGGAGGCCGAGCAGGAGGGCAATGACGAAGGAGTTGACGAACTCGGTACCACCGCCATCACGATACCCAAAAGCGACCATCGCGGGCAGCAGCATGGTCGAGCTGAACAGGGCAACCAGCAGACCGACGATACGAATGATGCTCAGAATCTGCATTCCGGCTCCCTCTTCAGACTAAAAGAGCGATGGATTCTAGCCATCTAAGGGACGAAGGGATACCCGACCCTGGGTCCGGTCGGTCAATTCCTGTGCGATACGGGCCCAGAGCGCAGACTCCCACGCTACCTGAAGGGTGACGCTGGCACCATAATCGGCCATCAGCAACTGCCCTTGATGGGCAGAGATGAGGGACTCCACGGCCCCCATGTCGGTGTAGTCACACTGGATCACGGAGGAGGTCAGCTGACGCTTGATACAGGTTTCAAGTTGCTTGAGTGCTGCCCCCACACCACCGCCATAGGCCTTGACCAGGCCACCGGTCCCCAGCAGCACGCCACCGTAATAGCGCACCACCACGGCGGCGACTTCACCAAGACCGGCCCCCATCAACTGGGCCAGCATGGGTTTGCCCGCTGTGCCCGAGGGTTCGCCATCATCACTGAAACCATAAACCTGGCTGTCTTGCGGGGCGCCGGCGACAAAAGCCCAGCAGTGATGCCGGGCTCCCGGGTGTTGCTGTTTGATCTCGTCTATCCAGGCCTTGGCGGCCTCGACGGTCGGAGTGTGGGCGATGTAGGTAATGAAGCGGCTCTTCTTGATCTCTTCGCTCACCTCCAGTGGGGCTGCCGGTATGGGGTAATCCGTCGCCATCAGAGCCCTGCTTGTCTGGTCAGGTTCTCCACCCCGTTGGCATGCAGCACCACGTTGTCCTCGATGCAAATGCCACCATAGGGACGCAGCGCCTCCACCTTGTTCCAGTTGACCCGCTTGCCCTGCTCACCCTGGCGCAGCGGCTCCAGCAGGCTGTCGATGAAGTAGAGACCCGGCTCTATGGTGAACACCTGGCCCACTTCCATCACCCGGGTGCAGCGCAGATAAGGGAACTGCTCGGGGGCCGCCAGGTGGGTGCCGCGCTCATCCTGCATGAAGCCGCCGACATCGTGTACCTGCAGGCCGAGGAAGTGGCCGAGACCGTGGGGGAAGAAGACATTGGTCACCCCGGTGTGGATCATCTCGTCCACCGACATGTCTACCAGTTCGGTGGCTTGCAGCAGGCGCGCCAGCCTGTGGTGCATCTGCAGGTGCAGCTCGCTGTAGCGGCGGCCCGGCTTGATCTCGTCGACGATCTCCTGTTGCTGTGCATCCAGCGCTGCGATCAGATCGGCGAACTCACCGCGGCGCCAGGCCCAGGTCCGGGTAATGTCGGAGGCATAACCGTGCACGTCCACACCGGCATCGATGAGGAAGGAGTAACGCTCCGCATCCGGCACCCGCTGGGTGGAGAGATGGGTGTAGTGCAGGATGGCCGCATTGCGGTTGATGGCAACAATGTTGCCGTAGGGCGCCTCATTGGCCCCCTGTCCGACCGCCTTCATGTAGGCTAGGTTGATCTCGAACTCGCTCGCCCCCGCCATGAAGGAGTCCTTGGCCGCGATGTGGCCGCGCACGCCGATGCAGTTGGCATCGCGAAGACATTCCAGCTCATAGGGCGTCTTGTAGGCACGGTGGTAGTGCAGGTAGTTGAGGACCGCCTCCGGATTGGGCTGACCCAGTCCCAGCAGCTCGGCCACTTCCAGATGGCCGCCCAGATAGGCCCACTCCTGCTTGTTGGCCGGCAGGTGATCGGCAACCTGCTCCGGGCGAGTCAGGAAGCGAATGTCGAAGAAGTCGACCCAGAAGGCGTTGGGCAACTCCGCCACCTTGTGCCAGAAGTCCACCGGCCGGTAGAACAGCAGCACCGGCTTGCTCACGCCATCCACCAGCAACCAGCAGTGAGGGTTGTCCAGCACCGGCAGCCAGGCCTTGAACTGGGGATTCACCTTGAAGGGATAATCCTGGTCATCGAGGAAGATACGATGAGTCTGGCCGGAGTGGATAGCGAGACCGCCAAGACCCTGTTGTTGCAGGATGTCGCGGGTACGCTGCTGAAGGGTGTCGAGATGCTGGGCAAAAAGTTGGCTGTAACTGCTCATGGCGTCCTGCTCCGGGCGAATGTGACTTCAGCATAACATCAAGCGAATCAAGGCTCGAGCCACCCGGCTTTCGCTTCGTGAGGTAACGCATAGGTTACAGGCTTTTTGTTATGAAGATAAAACAGACAATTAACAAACAAAGAACAATTCAATACACTGCCCACAGACAGTAGATATCAGCCGTCAGGAACGACTCATGCAAACCCTTTGTCTGTGGACACCGGATCAGGACAGGATGCAGCACTCCAACCTCCACCAGTTCATGGCCGAGGTCAATCACTTCCATGGTCTGCAACTGCGCAGCTATGCCGACCTGTATCAATGGTCGGTGGAGAAGACCACCCGCTTCTGGCCCCTAGTGTGGCAGCACTGCGGCGTCAAGGGCGAGCTTGGCAACATTGTGGCGGAGAACCGCCAGGATATGCAGCGCGCCCGCTGGTTCCCCGACAGCCAGCTCAACTTCGCCGAGAACCTGCTGCGCCGTCAGGATGAGAGCCCGGCCATCATCTCCCGCATCGAAGGGGGTCCAAGCCGGACCCTGAGCTGGCATGAGCTGGCAGATCAGGTCGCCCGCCTGGCCCAGTGGCTTCGCAGCCAGGGCATAGGCCGGGGTGATGTGGTCGCAGCCTACCTGCCCAATATCCCGGAAACCGTGGTAGCCATGCTGGCAACCACCAGCCTCGGCGCGATCTGGACCTCCACCAGTCCCGATTTTGGCGAGGCCAGCGTGGTGGAGCGCTTCGGCCAGACCCGTCCCAGGGTGCTGTTCGCGGTGGATGGCTACCGCTACGGCGGCAAGGCCATCGACATTCAGGACAAGGTGGCCAGCGTCGTCGGTCAGCTCGACAGCATAGAGCAGACGGTGATGATCCCTCTGCTCGGCAACCCGCTGCAGCTTGGTCACAACTGGCAGCAATTGCTGGCAAGCCAGCATGACACCCAGCTCGCCTTCGAGCCCATGGCTTTCAATGACCCGCTCTATATCCTCTACTCCTCCGGCACCACCGGCAAACCCAAGTGCATCGTGCACGGCATTGGCGGCACCCTGCTGCAACACCTGAAAGAGCACCAGTTACACTGCGACATCAAGCCGGGGGAGCGCATCTTCTACTTCACCACCTGTGGCTGGATGATGTGGAACTGGCTGGTGAGCGCCCTCGCCTCCGGCGCCACCCTGGTGCTCTACGATGGTTCCCCCTTCTACCCGGATGGCAACGTGCTGTGGGATCTGGCACGGGACGAAGAGGTCGCCCTGTTCGGCACCTCGGCCAAGTATCTCGATGCGCTGCACAAACAGGGTTATGCCCCCATCAATACCCACGACCTGCCTGCCTTGCGCCTCATCTGCAGCACCGGATCCGTGCTGTCGCCGGAGGGGTTTGACTACGTTTACCAGCAGATAAAGCCGGATGTGCAGCTCAGCTCCATCTCTGGCGGCACCGACATCTGCTCCTGCTTCGTCATCGGCAACCCCTTGAGCCCCGTCTATCGCGGCGAGAGCCAGGGGCGCGGCCTTGGTCTCGCGGTGCAGGTATTCAACGAGGCGGGCCAGCCGGTGCTGGGGGAAAAGGGCGAACTGGTCTGCACCAAGCCTTTCCCGGCCCAGCCCATCTACTTCTGGGGTGATGAGAACGGCGACAAATACCACGCCGCCTACTTCGAGCGGTTCGACAACATCTGGTGCCACGGGGACTGGATCGAGCTGACCCCGACTGGCGGCATTCTGTTCTACGGCCGCTCCGACGCGACCCTCAACCCGGGCGGCGTGCGCATCGGCACCAGCGAGATCTACCGCTATGTGGAACAACTCGACGAGGTGGAGGAGAGCATCGTCATCGGCCAGCAATGGAAACAGGACGAGCGGGTGGTGCTGTTCGTCAAGCTCAAGACGGGTTGCAAGCTGGACGACGGGCTGCGTGAGCGGATCTGCCAGCAGATCAAGCGGCACTGCACCGCCCGTCATGTGCCTGCCCGCATCCTGCAGGTGGATGCCATCCCCCGCACCAAGTCCGGCAAGATAGTGGAGCTGGCGGTGCGGGAAGTGGTGCACAACCGCCCCGTCAACAACACCCACGCCCTCGCCGATCCCGAGGTCTTGAACCAGTATCGCAACCGGCCGGAACTGGCCAGTTGATACCACGCTCATCTCCATCGGAGGCGCCGCAAGGCGCCTCTTTTTTGCCCGTTTTGTGATGAAGAGCTTTTACTCGACAACTGTTAAACAAATGTTTTAAATAGGTGTTGAAAATGTCTCCTTTTGGATCAATAGTGAGCCTCGCCCCCTGCTGGGGATAAAGGAGCACCATTCCCCACAGAGTGGGAACAAGGAGACACTCTCATGATCTACCAAGGCGAAACCCTGACGGTCAGCTACCTCGAAGACGGCATTGCCGAGCTGAGGTTCGATGCCCCGGGTTCAGTCAACAAGCTGGATCGCGCTACCCTGCTCTCCCTGAGCGAAGCGATCGCCGCATTACAGCAACAAGCCGATTTGAAGGGTCTGATCCTCACCTCCGGCAAAGACGCTTTCATCGTCGGCGCCGACATCACCGAATTCCTGGAACTGTTCGATCTGCCGCAAGAAGACCTGCTCGGCTGGCTGAAGAAGGCCAACGACATCTTCAGCGCCATCGAAGATCTGCCGGTGCCCACCCTCTCCGCCATCAAGGGCCATGCTCTGGGCGGCGGCTGCGAGACTATTCTCTCCACCGATTTCCGGCTGGCCGACACCAGCGCCAAGATTGGCCTGCCCGAGACCAAGCTCGGCATCATGCCCGGCTTTGGCGGCACTGTCCGTCTGCCGCGGGTGATCGGTGCCGACAACGCGCTGGAGTGGATCACCACCGGCAAGGATTACCGTGCCGATGACGCCCTCAAGGTGGGTGCCATCGATGCCGTGGTCGCCCCGGACGCGCTGCACAGCGCCGCCGTGCAGATGATCAAGGACGCGGTCAAGGGCAAGCTGGACTGGCAGGGCCGCCGCGCCGCCAAGAAGGCCCCGCTGCGCCTCTCCAAACTGGAAGCCATGATGAGCTTCACCACCGCCGCCGGCATGGTTGCCGCCGTGGCGGGCAAACACTATCCGGCCCCCATGGCCGCCGTGAAGACGGTGGAAGCCGCCGCCGGCATGGGCCGTGACGAGGCGCTGGCCGCCGAGGCCGCCACCTTCATCAAACTGGCGAAAACCGACGTGGCCAAGGCGCTGGTCGGTATCTTCCTCAACGATCAACACATCAAGGCGCTGGCCAAGAAGGCCGCCAAGCAAGCAAACAAGGCCACCGGCCATGCCGCCGTGCTGGGTGCCGGCATCATGGGGGGCGGCATCGCCTACCAGTCTGCCAGCAAAGGCATCCCGGCGGTGATGAAGGACATCAACGAGAAGGCGCTGGCACTTGGCATGAATGAGGCCACCAAGCTGCTCAACGGCCAGCTCGAGCGCGGTCGCATCGACGGCATCAAGATGGGCCAGGTGCTCTCCGCCATCACGCCGACCCTCAGCTATGACAACGTCAAAGGCGTGGACGTAGTGGTCGAAGCCGTGGTCGAGAATCCCAAGGTGAAAGCCGCCGTGCTGGGCGAAGTAGAAGGGATTATTGGCGAAGACGCCGTGCTCGCCAGCAACACCTCCACCATCCCCATCTCCCTGCTGGCCAAGGGACTGAAGCGCCCGCAGAATTTCTGCGGCATGCACTTCTTCAACCCGGTGCACCGCATGCCACTGGTGGAGATCATCCGCGGCGAGCAAACTTCCGATGAAACCATCAACCGCGTGGTGGCCTACGCCGCCGCCATGGGCAAGTCCCCGGTGGTGGTCAACGACTGCCCCGGCTTCTTCGTCAACCGGGTGCTGTTCCCCTACTTCTTCGGCTTCAACAAGCTGGTTGCCGATGGTGCCGACTTCGCCGCCGTCGACAAGGTAATGGAGAAGGAGTTCGGCTGGCCGATGGGCCCCGCCTACCTGCTGGATGTGGTCGGCATCGACACCGGCCACCACGCCGGTGACGTGATGGCGCAAGGCTTCCCGGCGCGCATGAGCAAGGAAGGTCGTACCGCCATCGACGTAATGTATGACGCCAGCCGCTTCGGTCAGAAGAACGGCAAGGGCTTCTACGCCTACGAGCAGGACAAGAAGGGCAAGCCGAAGAAGGTGGCCGACGCAGCCAGCTACGAGCTGCTGGCCCCCATCGCCAAGCCGAAGCAGGATTTCGACAAGGAGGCCATCATCGCCCGCATGATGATCCCGATGATCAACGAGGTGGTGCTCTGCCTGGAAGAGGGCATAGTCGCCACGCCAGCCGAAGCCGACATCGCACTGGTCTACGGTCTGGGCTTCCCTCCCTTCCGCGGCGGCGTGTTCCGCTATCTGGACACTATCGGTCTGGATCGCTACGTGGCCATGGCCGACCAGTATGCCGACCTGGGCCCGCTCTACCGCGTCAGCGACAAGCTGCGCGAGATGGCTGCCCAGGGCAAAACCTTCTACTGATTGCGGAAAGGAGATCCATTCATGAAAGACGTAGTCATTGTCGACTGTATCCGGACCCCGATGGGCCGGTCCAAGGGCGGCGCCTTCCGTAACGTGCGTGCAGAAGACTTGTCCGCGCACCTGATGAAATCCATCCTGCTGCGCAACCCCAACCTCGACCCGAACGAGATCGAGGATATCTACTGGGGCTGCGTGCAGCAGACCCTGGAGCAGGGCTTCAACATTGCCCGCAACGCCGCACTGCTGGCCGGCATTCCCAAGCAGGTGGGGGCGGTCACCGTCAACCGCCTGTGCGGCTCAAGCATGCAGGCGCTGCACGATGCCTCCCGTGCCATTCAGGTAGGTGATGGGGATATCTTCATCATTGGCGGCGTCGAGCACATGGGTCATGTGCCGATGAGCCACGGGGTAGACTTCCACCCCGGCATGGCCAAGTCGGTGGCGAAAGCCTCCGGCATGATGGGGCTGACCGCCGAGATGCTCGGCAAGCTGCACGGCATCAGTCGTCAGCAGCAGGACGAGTTTGCCGCCCGCTCCCACCGCCGTGCCCACGCCGCCACCGTGGAAGGGCGTTTTGCCAAGGAGATCGTCGGGCTGGAAGGCCATGACGCCAGCGGCGCCCGCTTCTTCTACGACTACGACGAGGTGATCCGCCCGGAGACCACGGTCGATACGCTGAGCCAGCTGCGCCCGGTGTTCGACCCGGTCAACGGCACCGTCACCGCCGGCACCTCCTCGGCCCTGTCCGATGGCGCCGCCGCCATGCTGGTGATGAGTGCGGATCGCGCCAAGGCCCTCGGCCTCACGCCCCGCGCCAGGGTGCGCGCCATGGCCATCGCCGGCTGTGACGCCGCCATCATGGGTTACGGCCCGGTGCCGGCCACCCAGAAAGCGCTCAAGCGGACCGGGCTGACCATCGGCGACATCGACCTCTTCGAGCTGAACGAGGCGTTTGCCGCCCAGTCCCTGCCCTGCGTGAAGGATCTGGGTCTGCAGGATCTGGTGGACGAGAAGGTAAACCTGAACGGTGGCGCCATCGCCCTGGGTCACCCGCTCGGCTGCTCCGGTGCCCGCATCTCCACCACCCTGATCAACCTGATGGAAGAGAAGGACGCCACCCTGGGAGTCGCCACCATGTGCATCGGCCTGGGTCAGGGCATCGCCACCGTGTTCGAACGGGTGTAAGTGAATCACTCCTGACCGCTCACCGGTCAGGGACGCCGCCTCGGGGCGGCAACAACAGACAGAAGGCGGCCCTGCTTCCCGGCACAGCGGCCCCATCACGAATACCGGGTCGGCCTGCCGACCCTGCTGTCGAGTCTGTGGAACGCGCCACACGGGGTGCGCTCCTGCCGTCGGAATCTGCGTGTTGGCCGGCCCGTTTGGGTCGGCCTTTTTTATTCTTTTCCCGCGATCGGGGCCAATCCTGAGGCTATATTGCCCATAACTTCACATTAGAGGGGGGGCTTGCTTGCTTTTTGCTCCCCCGACAGGTTCAATCTGCACAAAAAAATGGGTGGATGCACATACATATGTCAACGAGCAAACAACTGCTTATCGTCGACGACGATCGGGAGATCCGCGAGCTGCTCAACGAGTACCTGACCCGGGCCGGTTTCGAGGTACTGACCGCGGCCGAAGGGAACGAGATGCGCCAACAACTGGCCCAGCACAACCCGGACCTCATCATTCTGGACATCATGATGCCCGGCGACGACGGCTTTACCCTCTGCCAGCAGATCCGCCGCGACTCCCAGGTACCCATCATCATGCTGACCGCCGCCTCCGACGAAGCGGATCGGGTGATCGGTCTGGAACTTGGCGCCGACGACTACATCGCCAAGCCGTTCAGCCCGCGCGAGCTGCAGGCCCGCATCAAGGCGCTGCTGCGCCGCGCCGAATTCCGCCAGCCGGAGAAAGAAAAGGAACCGAGCCGTCGGCTGCGCTTCGCCGAGTGGACCCTGGATACCCTGAGCCACCAGCTGACCCACGAAGATGGCAGCCTGCTGGATCTCTCCGGCAGCGATGCCCTGCTGCTCGGCATGTTCCTGCAACAGCCCGGCGTGGTCCTGGACCGGGATACCATCTCGGACGCTACCCGCGGTCGCGAGAGCCTGCCCATGGAGCGCGGCATCGATGTGCAGATCAGCCGCCTGCGCCAGAAGCTGGGTGACAACGGCAAGAGCCCGCGCATCATCAAGACCATTCGCGGCAGCGGCTACATGCTGATCGCCGAAGTCCACGAGATCCCGTAACAGACAGACGCTACGGTGAGACCTTGAACGGGCAGAAGAGAGACCCATGACGGGGCAACGGCAAGGCACAGAGGTAAGCACCCCATGCTGATCGACAAGAGACACACGCTGCCATGACGGGGCAGAAGTTCTGGCGGGCCCTGGTGCCCCGCTCCCTGCTGTCGCGGATGCTGCTGTTGCTGCTGCTCGCCATCCTGCTCTCCCAGACCATCCTCACCGGCATCTGGATGCAGCAGATCCAGAAGCGGGAGCTGGAGGGCATGCTCAGCACCACCCGCAACCTGGCGCTGTCGGCGGCTTCCACCGTCAACTTCTTCAAGTCCCTGCCCCTGCAATACCGCCACATCGCCCTGGATCAGCTGCGCAACATGGGGGGCAGCCGCTTCTTCGTCTCCCTGAACGAGGAAGAGATCCACATCAGCGCCATCCCCGACAGCGAGCGCAAGACGCTGGTGCTCAAAGAGGTGCAGGAGGTGCTCAGCCGCAAACTCTCCGACGCCATGGCGATCAAGGTGGATTTCTCCCGCCCCGAGGAGCTGCACGTCTTCAACAACGACACCCTGCTGGCGGATCTCCCCTCCTCCTGGGCCCGCTACACCCTGTCCCTGGAGCCCATCAATCCGCCGGTGCTGGTGACCCAGATCGAGATAGAACCGGGGGAGTGGCTCTATCTGGCGGCCCTGCTGCCCGCCCCCTACATGACGCTGGATGACACCGTGATGCCAAGCAATCAGGTGCGTTTCATCGCCCTGATGACGGTCTTCCTCTGCTTCTTCACCTTCATGCTGGTGCGCTGGCAGACCCGCCCCCTGCGTCGCCTCGCCAAGGCGGCGGTCAACCTCGGCAAGGACATCGACCAGCCGTCCCTCAAAGAGGAGGGTGCCTCCGAAATCGTGGCGGCGACCCGCGCCTTCAACATCATGCAGCAGCGCATTCGCCGCTTCATCGACGATCGGGAGCGCCTCTTCAGCTCCATCTCCCACGACCTCAAGACCCCCATCACCCGGCTGCGACTGCGGGTCGAACTGCTGGACGACGAGGTGCAGATCGCCAAGTTCAACAAGGACCTGGACGAGCTGGAGCTGATGGTCAAAGGGGCGCTGCAGACGGTCAAAGAGACGGACATTCACGAGAACCTCGAGCAGATCGACGTCAACGCCCTGCTGGAGCAGATGGCGGAGGCCATGAACCTGCACGAGGATCTGCTCACCATCGAGGGGCACTGCAAGTGGCCCTATCGCGGCAAGCTGCTGGCCCTCAAGCGCTGCATCGGCAACCTGGTGGACAACGGCATCAAGTACGGCCAGAAGGTGCGCATCATCATCATGGATGACGAGGAGATGCTGATCCTCTTCATCATGGACGAGGGGCCCGGTCTGCCGGACGATCAGTTCGAGCGCATCTTCGAGCCCTACTACCGCCTCAGCACCGATGCCGCCGGCACCGGGCTGGGCCTTGGCATCGCCCGCAACATAGCCCACGCCCACGGCGGCGACCTGGTGCTGGAAAATCGCCCCCAGGGCGGCCTGCAGGCCACCCTCTCCCTACCAAGGCAGTAATGTATGAAGTGGTTGTCGTTTTCTGTCATCGCCCTGCTCTCCCTGCCCGTTTGTGCCTCCCAGGTGGAGGTATTGCACTGGTGGACCTCCGGCGGCGAGGCCAGGGCCGTGGAAGTGCTCAAGTCCGAGTGGGCCGAACAGGGCAACCAGTGGAACGACTTCGCGGTACAGGGCGGGGGCGGCAAGAGCGCCATGACGGTGCTCAAGAGCCGGGCCCTGGCGGCAAACCCGCCGGAGGCGGCCCACCTCAAGGGGTTCGAGCTGCACGAGTGGGGCAGCCTGGGCTTTCTGCGCGATCTCACCCCCATGGCCGAGCACCTCGGCTGGTACCCTCAGCTGCCCCCCATGGTGCGCGATACCCTCAGCCAGAACGGCGCCCTGATGGCGGTTCCCACCGGCATCCACCGGGTCAACTGGCTGTGGCTCAACCGCAAGGTATTCGAGCGACAGGGGCTCAAGCCCCCCACCGACTGGGCTAAGTTCGTGGCGGTGGCGGACAAGCTCAAGGAGCAGGGCATCACCCCCCTCGCCATCGGTAACGAACCCTGGCAGATCGCGGTGCTGTTCGAAACGGTGGCCCTCGGCGAAGGGGGCAAGACCTTCTATCGCAAGGCCTTCCTCGAACAGGACAGAGCCACCCTGACCGGCCCCGACATGGTGCGGGTGCTGACCCGCTTCCAGCAGTTGCGCGCTTATGTACCCGAGAAATACGCCGGCCTGAAATGGCACCAGGCCACCAACCTGCTGGAGAGCGGCGGCGCCGCCATGCAGGTGATGGGGGACTGGGTGAAGGGAGAGCTGAGTGCAGGCAACTACCGCCCCGGCGAGGATATCGAGTGCCTGCCAAGCCCGGGCAGCCAGGGGCTGTTCAGCTACAACCTCGACTCCATCGCCATGTTCAAGCAGCGGGATCCCGCCCAGTTGCAGGCCCAGGGCGAGCTGGCCAGGCTGTTGATGACGCCGCGCTTTCAGGAGGAGTTCAACCGGGTGAAAGGCTCCATCCCGGCGCTCATCAAGCCGGACATGAGCAAGTTCGATCGCTGCGCCATCCGCTCCTATCAGGATTTCCTCCACGCCGAGCAACAGGACAACCTGCTGCCCAGCATGGCGGAGGGGATGGCGGTGCCCACCAACATGCGCCAAGGGATCATGGATGTGCTGAGCAGCTTCTTCAACGACGCCAGGGCCAACCCCGAGCAGACGGCGCAGCAGCTGGAACGCGCCATGCGCTCGACCCGTTCAGGCGCGGAGCAGAAATGACAAAGGCGGACATCGTCCGCCTTTGAGTGCCGAGAGCCAGGCTCTCAGGAGGGATCGTTCTCGTCCTCATCCTCGTCGTAGTAGTCACTGAGCTCGATCCAGAGCCCCAGCCCTATTATCACCATGGAGCCGAACCAGGTACCGGTATTACCGATCGGGCTGCCCAGCACTATCATGGCGAACGACAAGAACCCCATGCCTGCGTAGGCTTGCAATCTGCCGTAGGAGACCTGCATATTCACACCTCCTTGTTGAATATGGTTCAATTTTTATATTACTCATCGAGCGAAGCCTGGGTAGAGCCGGTTCACATTTTGGTAGCATATGCTGCATAACCGCCCCATGGTTTGATTATTTTTTCGCCGTGAGTATCATTGCTGGCCGAATTGGTTGAAGGTTGATTATTGATGAGTGCTTTATTCTGCGGCGCAACGCACGAGTTGGACGCAATCGGGCTTCGTTGCCCCGAACCCGTGACGATGGCGCGCAAGAAGGTGCGGCTGAAGGTTGATTATTCATGAGTACTGTATTCTGCAATGCGACCCACGAGCTGGACGCAGTCGGGCGTCGTTGCCCCGAGCCCGTGACGATGGCGCGCAAGAAGGTGCGGCTGAAGGTTGATTATTCATGAGTACTGTATTCTGCAATGCGACCCACGAGCTGNNNNGATGTGACGATGGCGCGCAAGAAGGTGCGGCTGAAGGTTGATTATTCATGAGTACTGTATTCTGCAATGCGACCCACGAGCTGGACGCAATCGGGCTTCGTTGCCCCGAACCCGTGATGATGGTTCGCAAGAAAGTGCGGCTGATGGCGGATGGGGAGACCCTGCTGGTCAGCGCCGACGACCCCTCCACCACCCGCGACATTCCCAGCTTCTGCCGCTTCATGGACCATACCCTGGTCGCCAGCGAGACTGAGCAGGCCCCTTACCGCTACCTGATCCGCAAGGGTCAATAACCCCGTACCGGAGCAAACATGACAACCATTACCCGTATCGGGACCACCCAGCGCTGGTCTGATGTGGTCATCCACAACGGCACCCTCTACGTGGTGGAAGTGCCCGTCACCGAGACCGCCGACATCCACCAGCAGACCCGTGAAGTGCTGGAAAGCCTGCAGCGTTTGCTGGAAGCCAACGGTTCCGGCGTCGACAGGATCCTGATGGCCAACATCTATCTCAAGGACATTGAAGACATCGCCGCCTTCAACGCGCAGTGGGATGCCTGGATCCCGGCAGGCACAGCCCCCGTCCGTGCCTGCGTGCAGGCCCGTCTCGCCCATGAAGGCTACAAGGTCGAAGTGCAGCTGACTGCGGCTGTCTAAACAAAGCGGGATGCCTGGCTCCCCTGATGCCGACACCGCCCCCGTGCGCGCCTGCGTGCAGGCCCGTCTCGCCCACGAAGGCTACAGGGTGGAAGTACAGCTCACTGCCGCTGTCTAAACAAAGCGGGATGCCTGGCTCCCCTGATGCCGACACAGCCCCGGTCCGCGCCTGCGTACAGGCCCGCCTCGCCCACGAAGGCTACAAGGTGGAAGTGCAGCTGACCGCGGCTATCTAAGAGGCGGTTATCCCCTCATCCCCGACCCTTCTCCCGCAAGGGGAGAAGGGGGCAAGGAGCAAAGGGCACGCACCGGCGCCAATAGAAAGGCCCCGCCATCGCTGGCGGGGCCTTTTTCATGACTGCAACGCAGGCCGCTTAGGCGGTCGGGGTCAGGGTGATGGTCACCCGACGGTTCTGGGCCTTGCCTTCGGCGGTGCTGTTGCTGGCCACCGGCTGATCCGGGCCCACACCACTGATGGCGATGCGGCTGCCGGACACGCCCTGGCCGATCAGCTGGGCGGCGACGGCATCGGCGCGATCCCGGGAGAGCTTCATGTTCAGCTCGCGGGAGCCGGTGCTGTCGGTGTGGCCGACCACGTTCAGACGGGTCTTGTCGAACTCGGCAACCACCAGGGCCACGCCGGACAGGGTGTTGGCACCGGCGGCTTTCAGCTGGGCGCTGGAGCTGTCGAAGGTGACGTTGTTCGGCATGTTGAGGATCAGCTGATCACCGTTGCGGGTCACGCTGACGCCGGTGCCTTGCAGCTTCTCGCGCAGCTTGGCTTCCTGCACATCCATGTAGTAACCGATACCGCCACCCAGGGCCGCACCGGCGGCAACGCCAGTCAGGATGCCCTTTTTGCGGTCGCCCTTGCTGGAGGAAAGCGCCCCCACGGCTGCGCCGGTCGCCGCACCCGCCAACGCGCCCCAGGCGCCCTTGGAGGTCTGGGATTCACCGGTATAGGGGTTGGTGGTACAGCCAGTGATGGCGACGGTCAGGGCAAGTGCAGGAACCAGTTTCTTGAAATGCATGAAAAAACCTCTGAAAAAGAACGACTCTAGCCGATGGCCGCGCATTCTAACCCAGAGAGGCGCCAGAGTGTGACGCGCGCATTGCGAAGATGGGCAGGGGGGCAACACGCCCCCCTGCCCCTAGCGACTTACCCGGTGCAGGCCCTCTTCGGACGGGCCCGCATCAATATTTGATATCCCGGGCCTTGTCTCGCCCCTCCTGCTTGTTGTCACGATGCTCCTGGCGGCAGTCGGCATTGCCCACCACCCCCTCACGACACTCCTGTTTCGCGTCACGGGACTCCTGACGGGTATCCTGACGCACATCGCGGGCGTCACGGCGCTCCTGGGCCTGCTTGGTGGCCTGTGCAGGCAGGGCGGCCAGCAAGGCGGTGGCGGCAAGCAGCGCCAATACGGACTTCTTCATGATGGCTCCTTCGCCAGACAACCTGAACCGGTCCGGCGTCTTTCAATGATAGGGGAGGGGCAAGATCCCGGCAGCGCAGACTCGGCCCTCGAGGCGTCGTCTGTGCAGCCTCGGACCTTCTTGCACAGGGCCGGCTTCCCCTCGTGTTTGCCCTGACGGGCGACGTCATCCCCAGGGTGCAGCCGATCAGGCCGGGGAAGAGAGGGCGAGCGGCGATCAGTGACACGGGATTCCCTCGTGATGACGATCCCGATGGTGAACCCGTGTGACTGTATCCCGGCTGTACCGAGGGGCGAAAAGGCCCCAGGCCCGGTGCAACGGAACATGCTCCCGGGGTCTGGAGTGGTTGCCCCCCATATGCGGGTTGTCTCATAAGAGCCCATGGCCCCAGAGTGGGTGACATTTCTCACGGAGCCATGACCATGTCGTCCCTTTCCCGCCCCGCGCTGCTCATCATCGACATCCAGGTGGGCCTCCTTCACGGCCCGGAAGCCCCCCATGCCGGGGCCGAGACCCTGGCCAACATCAATCGCCTGAGCCAGGCGGCCCGCAGTGCCGCTCTCCCTGTGCTGGCAGTGCGCCACACGGGCCCGGCCGGCAGCCCCATCGCCGCCGGCAGTCCGTTCTGGCAGCTTGCGCCTGAGCTGGTCGTCGGCGAGGCCGATCGGGTGTTCGACAAGCAGCGCCCCAGCGCCTTCCATGGCACCGGTCTCGATGGCTGGCTGAAAGAGGACGGCGTGCAGACCCTGATCGTCACCGGCATGAAGACCCAGTACTGCATCGACACCACCTGCCGGGCGGCGGCAGATCTCGGCTACACCGTAGTGCTGGTGAGCGATGCCCATACCTGCATGGACACGCCGCAACTGACCGCCCCCCAGATCATCGCCCATCACAACGCCACCCTGGCCGCAATGCTGTTCACTTAAGCGGAGCCGCATTGCGATTTACCGGAAAACGGGTCTTTGATATCTTCACCGCCCTG
>NZ_JAPDBQ010000085.1:0-17722 GCF_027705325.1 Aeromonas sp. QDB18 | reverse complement strand
AACCAGCGGGGCTGACGCCCCGGCGAAATTCCCCTCCCACCTACGTCGGAGGGAGTCCCCTTTCGCATTTAAGATGGGAGAGCCAGGCCGTGGCGACCCAGGAGATCAACCAAGCCTATCAGGGGAAGACCGACAAGGGCGTTGGGATCACGCCCCTCCAGCGCCTTGAACAAGACGATGCCCATTCCCTCGCACTTGAAGCTGCCGGCACAATCCAGAGGACGTTCGGCCTCCACATAGCGACGGATGGCGGCTTCATCGAGCGAACGAAAATGCACGGTGAAAGGCTCGACGAGCTGCTCGGCATGGCCATTTGCAGCATTGATCACGCACAGCCCGGTGTAAAAGATGACGCGCTTGCCTTGTGCCCGCAGCAACTGCTCGACCGCCTTCTCCACCGTGCCGGGTTTGCCGAGGATCTGCCCGTCACAGACGCACACCTGATCTGAACCGATGATCAATCCTTGATCACGGTCAGCGGCAACGGCATTCGCCTTGGCAAACGCCAATCTGCTGACCAGAGCTTCTGCGGTCTCCCCGTGTCGCGCCGTCTCATCGACTTGAGGCGCAGCACAGTGAAATGGCTGACCGAGTTTTTCCAGCAAGGTCTTGCGGTAGGACGAGGTGGACGCGAGGATCAAGGAAGGCTGCATGTTTTGATGATATCCATTTATAAATCAATTGGTTGATTCTATCTGTGCAGATGGGGCCACGCAAACAGGAGATGTCTACAGCGGGACTCGCCTAATTAGCGGGAAGCATGCATGCTGAGGAAACCACAGCACAAACACAAGAGATCGGAATTGAGCGTGATGACACGATATGCGGCCTTGGTCATGGCACTGATCTCCTTCGCCAGCTGGACAGGGACATGGCAACTTCGCCAGGGGGATGAGGGGGTGATGCTTTGGACCCAGCCACATCCTCCGACCTCTTTTCAGGCCTTACGTCTGGAGATGCGGGTGAATGCCGATCCTGGCGCGCTGATCACGGTGCTGCGGAACACGGCGCGCCATGAAGAGTGGTTGCCCCAGAGCCGTGAAGTCAGGGTGCTGGCCAGATCGGGTCCCGACGATGATCTGGTCTATACCCGCCTGGCATCTCCCTGGCCGGTGCAAGACAGGGAGCTCATCACCCGCTCCCATCTGAGTCGACGCATTGATTGCAGCCTGACTCTCGAGGTGTGGGCAGAGCCGAATGCCCTGCCATTGCATGCAGGGCTGTTCCGGATCCAGGAAAGCGCCGGACGGTGGGAGGCGCTCCCCCAACGGGATGGCAGCACACTCGTTCGGCTCGAAACCTATACCAACCCGGGCAACAACTTGCCGGGCTGGCTGGTCAATCCCATTGCTATCAAGGCTGCCGTGGGCAGTTTCAAAGCCATACGCCGACTGATGGAAGCCGAGCCCAGAGTGGCTGCGACACCAGGCCTGATGGGGAGCGACCCGCGCTGTTCTGCCACCTGATGAGACACCAAGGAGCACATCCGGTGGACAGACAGGGGAGGGGAACAGGATCCTGTGCCAGATCCTGCACGATATGGCATAATCGGCCACCGATGAGCACAAGTTCCTCTTGCAGGGGCCTGTGAAGGTAAAATCATCGGCGGTAAGGACTTTTTCCTTTGACTATCCCTTGTTGGACCTATAATATTCGCGCCCTATGCAAAAGGTGAAGTTGCCCGTTAAGGTTGATCCAGTCCGTAATGCCTTGAAGCTACTCGATTATGTCGGGATAGTGGAAAAGTCGCAGATGCCCAGGCTGGAGGAATCAACCGAAGGCTTGCGAAGTGATGTGGATGTCACACTGCACTTTGGCAAAGATGTCCAGAAGTTGACCGTTATGAAAGGCACTGCCCATGCCAAGGTCGACCTGGTTTGCCAGCGTTGTGGTGAGACGTTTGAACACCTTTGTGAAGCTAGTTTTATTTACACTCCGCTGTTCGAAAGAACAAACGAGGAAGAACTGCCGGAAGCTTATGAGCCCATTGAGTTGGACGAAAACGGCGAGATAGATCTTCATCAAATCCTGGAGGATGAACTCATCCTCTCGTTGCCTCAGGTAGCCATGCATCCGATGGATGTGTGTCCCAGAGGAAACATGGAGATGACCTGGGGTGAAATCGAACCTGCTGATGAGCGGCCGAATCCCTTTGCAGTTCTTGAAGCGCTCAAACGTAAGTGAATTTTAGGAGTTAGCCTACCATGGCCGTACAACAGAACCGTAAAACCCGCGCCAAGCGTGGCATGCGTCGTTCCCACGATGCGCTGACCACCGCTGCCCTGACTGTTGATCAGACCAGTGGCGAAATTCATCGTCGTCACCACGTGACTGCTGATGGTTTCTACCGCGGTAAAAAGGTAATCGCTTAAGGATTGCCTTTGTCTACGCAAACTGTCGCGCTAGACATAATGGGGGGAGATATCGGCCCCTCGGAAACAGTGCCTGCCGCCGTGCAGGCACTGTCTCTTCTACCCCAGCTAAAACTTGTTCTGGTCGGTGATCAACACCAGACTGCCCCTCTTCTGCAGCAATATGGCCTGCTCAATCACCCTCGCGTTCGTCTCGTGCATGCCTCCCAGGTCGTGGGCATGGGCGAAAAGCCTATCGTGGCGCTGCGTACCCTGAAAGACTCCTCCATGCGCGTGACCCTGGATCTGGTCAAGAGCGGCGCTGCCGATGCCTGTGTCAGTGCAGGCAACACCGGTGCCTTGATGGCCATGGCCAAGTGCGTGCTCAAATCCTTGCCCGGTGTTGACCGGCCAGCCCTTATCAAGGCGCTGCCCACATTGGGTGGAAAACGGACCGTGATGCTGGATCTGGGTGCGAACGTGAGCTGTGATGCCGACACCTTGCTGCAATTTGCCGTGATGGGCGCCGTGGTTGCAGAGAAGGTCGAGGGGATACCTTCACCCAGAGTGGCACTGCTCAACGTGGGGGAGGAGGAGATCAAGGGCAACGACCTGGTGCGCCACAGCGCCGAGTTGCTGCGCCAATGCTCCGCCCTGAATTTTGTCGGTTTTATCGAGGGTGACAGGATCTTCAGCGGCGAGTGCGACGTGATCGTCTGCGACGGTTTCGTGGGCAACGTGGCGCTCAAGACCGCGGAGGGGGTGGTGCGGATGATGGCCGAACTGGCCGGATATCCGCGCAAAAAACGCAGTTTTCTTGGTCGACTCGCCGGATTTATGTTCAAACGGCGTTTCTCTTACCTGAACCCCGACCAGTATAATGGCGCGAGTCTGTTAGGATTGCGCGGCATTGTGGTAAAAAGCCATGGGCGGGCCGAGCGCCGCGCTCTGTGTCATGCGATTCTGCTGGCTGCACAAGAAGCCAGACATCAACTTCCATTGCAAATTGCAGATCGCCTTGAATCTGTCTTTTCCGACAGGGATTTATAAAACTCTATGCATAGCAAAATTCTGGGTACTGGCAGTTATCTGCCGAGTTCGGTTCGTACCAACGCCGATCTTGAACAGATGGTTGAAACCAGTGACGAATGGATCGTGGAACGCACCGGGATCCGTGAACGCCGTATCGCCGGAGCCGACGAAACCGTCGCGACCCTTTCCCATCAGGCGGCCTTGCGTGCGCTTGATGCGGCAGGTCTGACTGCCGCCGATCTGGACATGATAGTGCTGGCCACCACCAGCGCAGAGAATGCCTTCCCAGCTGCTGCCTGTGAACTGCAGGGGCTGCTTGACGTACCGGGGATCCCGGCGTTTGACGTAGCCGCCGCCTGTGCCGGCTTTACATATGCTCTCGCAATCGCCGATCAGTTCGTCAAATCCGGCGCTGCTCGCCACGTGCTGGTTGTCGGTGCGGACGTGCTGTCACGCATGTGCGATCCCGAGGATCGCGGCACCATCATCCTGTTCGGGGATGGGGCAGGGGCCGTGGTCATCGGTGCCAGCGACACTCCTGGCATCCTCTCCACCCATCTGCATGCCGATGGCCGTTATGGCGAGCTGCTGAAACTGCCGCAGCCCCGTCGCGGCATGCCGGGTGCCGAGCTCGAAGCCTACATGTACATGAAGGGCAACGATGTCTTCAAGGTGGCGGTGACACGCCTTAGCGAGATCGTGACCGAAACCCTGGCTGCGGCCAACGTCGAGCCGAGCGAGCTGGACTGGCTGGTGCCCCATCAAGCCAACTTCCGCATCATCAATGCCACCGCGAAGAAACTCGGCATGGGGCTCGACAAGGTGATCCTGACCCTGGATCGTCATGGCAATACCTCCGCGGCCTCCGTGCCCATCGCCTTCGATGAAGGGGTGCGCGATGGTCGCATCAAACCCGGCCAGCTGGTCCTGCTGGAAGCCTTCGGCGGCGGTTTTGCCTGGGGCTCTGCGCTGGTTCGCCTCTGATACCGAGCGGTGCCCGGTCCTCGGGCGCCCGCTTACCGAATTCGTCTTACCTTAAAGGAATCAATGATGACCCGATTTGCCATTGCCTTCCCGGGACAAGGCTCCCAGAGCGTCGGCATGCTGGCCGAGCTGGCCGAGCAACACGCCGTGATTAAAGAGACCTTCGCCGAGGCGAGCCAGGTGCTGGGTTATGACCTGTTTGCCCTGGTTATGGCAGGCCCGGCCGAGGATCTCAACAAGACCTGGCGTACCCAGCCAGCGCTCTTGACCGCCTCCGTCGCGCTGTGGCGCCTGTGGCAACAACAAGGCGGGGCAACCCCTGCCGTGATGGCCGGCCACAGCCTGGGGGAATACTCCGCTCTGGTGTGCAGCGGCGCGCTGGCGTTTGCCGATGCCGTCAAACTGGTCGAGCTGCGTGGTCTGGCCATGCAGGAAGCCGTACCGGAAGGCACTGGCGCCATGGCTGCCATCATCGGTCTGGACAACGAGAGCATCGCTGCCAACTGTGAGAAAGCGGCCCAGGGGCAGGTGGTCTCTCCGGTCAACTTCAACTCTCCGGGCCAGGTGGTCATCGCCGGCCACAAAGAGGCGGTCGAGCGTGCCAACGTGCTGATGAAAGAGTCAGGTGCCAAACGTGCTCTGCCGCTGCCGGTCTCCGTGCCCTCCCACTGCGCCCTGATGAAGCCTGCCGCAGAAAAGCTGGCCGCCGCCCTGGATGGGATCGAGATCAAGGTTCCTGCCATCGCCGTCATCAATAATGTCGACGTCTCTTGTGAGCAGGATCCTGCCGCCATCAAGCAAGCCCTGGTGCGTCAGCTGTTCAGCCCGGTTCGCTGGACTGAAACGGTAGAGCGCATGGCAAACGACGGTGTAACCCTCGAAATCGAGATGGGCCCGGGCAAGGTGTTGACCGGCTTGGCCAAGCGTATCGATGCGCGAGTGGAAGGTATTCACGCCAACGACGCCGCCTCGTTCGAGCAGGCGCTGGCCCAGATCAAGTAAACAGGAGCAAGTCATGAGTTTTACCGATAAGGTTGTGTTGGTCACTGGCGCCAGCCGTGGCATTGGTCGTGCGATTGCGGAGACGTTTGCTGCTCGTGGCGCCAAAGTCGTGGGGACCGCGACCAGCGAGAGCGGTGCCGAGGCGATCAGTGCTTACCTGGGTGAGCAAGGCTGCGGCATGGCACTGAACGTGACCAGTCAGGAATCCATCGAAACCGTCTTCGCCGCCATCAAGGCGCGTTTTGGCAACATCGACATCCTGATCAACAACGCCGGCATCACCCGCGACAACCTGCTGATGCGGATGAAGGATGACGAGTGGAACGAGATCATCGACACCAATCTCACCTCCCTGTACCGTCTGAGCAAGCCAGTATTGCGAGCCATGATGAAGAAGCGCAACGGTCGCATCATCAGCATCGGTTCCGTGGTCGGTACCATGGGCAACGCCGGTCAGGTCAACTATGCTGCTGCCAAGGCGGGTCTGGTTGGCTTTACCAAGTCGCTGGCCCGTGAAGTGGCATCTCGTGGCATCACGGTGAATGCGGTTGCTCCCGGTTTCATCGAGACCGACATGACCAAGGCGCTCAATGAAGAGCAGCGCGCCGGCATCATGAATCAGGTGCCTGCCGCCCGTTTGGGCGATCCGAAAGAAATTGCTGCCGCTGTGGTATTCTTGGCATCGGATGATGCCGCCTATATTACCGGCGAAACCCTGCATGTTAATGGCGGGATGTACATGGTGTAATCAATTTGTCGTGAGTTCTGTTCAAATTTGCGATAATACGCCGAAGTTTGGCACATTTCGTGGTTTGACCAGCGGCAAGTCACTTGCAAACTCACGTCAATTGAATACACTACCCCAACCAGACGCAATAGCGTATTTTTAAAGGAAAATTCAGGTCATGAGCAACATCGAAGAACGCGTAAAGAAAATCATCATCGAACAACTGGGTGTTAAAGAAGAAGACGTGAAGAACGCTGCCTCCTTCGTCGACGACCTGGGCGCTGACTCTTTGGATACCGTTGAACTGGTAATGGCGCTGGAAGAAGAATTCGATACCGAAATTCCTGATGAAGAAGCCGAGAAGATCACCACTGTTCAAGCGGCTATCGACTACATCACCGCTAATCAGGAATAAGTTCCTGTTCTGAAAGAAGCGGCCCAAGGGCCGCTTCTTTTATGTTTACCCCTTTCAAAACACCTCTCGGAGACTACCTCAGTGTCAAAACGCAGAGTCGTGGTGACCGGCTTGGGGATGCTTTCCCCGGTAGGCAACACTGCCGAATCCAGCTGGCAAGCCCTGCTCAACGGGCAGAGCGGCATTTCCCTCATCGACCACTTTGATGCAAGCGAGTTCGCAACCCGTTTCGCAGGCCTGGTCAAGGATTTCGACCCCGAAGAGTTCGGCATCAACCGCAAAGAAGCCCGCAAGATGGATCTCTTCATCCAGTATGGCGTGGCGGCGGGTGTTCAGGCCCTGGAAGATTCCGGCCTGATCATCAACGAAGAGAACGCGGAGCGGGTAGGCGTTGCCATCGGCTCCGGTATCGGCGGTCTGGGTCTGATTGAGCAGAACCACAGCAGCCTCATCAATGGCGGCCCCCGCAAGCTGAGCCCTTTCTTCATTCCGTCCACCATCATCAATATGGTGTCCGGTCATCTTTCCATCATGAAAGGCATGCAGGGCCCGAACATCGCCGTGACAACCGCCTGTACCACGGGTACCCATGCCATCGGCATGGCTGGCCGGATGATCGCCTATGGCGATGCGGACGTGATGGTCGCCGGTGGTGCCGAGAAAGCCTCCACCCCCATGGGCATGGGCGGCTTTGCCGCTGCCAAGGCGCTCTCCACCCGCAATGACGAACCACAGAAGGCGAGCCGCCCCTGGGACAAGGATCGCGACGGTTTCGTGCTGGGCGACGGTGCCGGCGTACTGGTGCTGGAAGAGTATGAACATGCCAAGGCTCGCGGCGCCAAGATCTATGCCGAGCTGGTCGGCTTTGGCATGAGCGGGGATGCCTATCACATGACGGCCCCTCCCTCGGACGGCGATGGTGGCGCACGCGCCATGAAGAACGCCATCAAGGATGCTGGCATTGCACCCGAGCAGATCGGTTACATCAATGCCCACGGTACCTCCACCCCCCTTGGGGATGTGGCAGAGCTGCGCGGCATGAAGAAGGTGTTTGGTGAACATGCCAGCGCCCTGATGGTCAGCTCCACCAAGTCCATGACAGGCCACCTGTTGGGTGCGGCTGGCGCCATCGAGGCGATCATCACCGTGCTCTCTCTGCGTGACCAGATGGTGCCTCCTACCATCAACCTGGACAACCCGGATGATGAGTGCGACCTGGATCTGGTGCCGCATGTTGCCAAGGCCGGCAGCTTCGAATATGCCCTCTCCAATTCCTTCGGTTTTGGCGGCACCAATGGCTCCCTGATCTTCAAACGCGTATAATTCGCTCTGGGCGAATGATAAGGCCCGATACGGTAGTATCGGGCCTTTTTTATCGGAGGGATCCCCTTGCTGATTAATGGAATACCCACAGAAACACTGTCAGCCAGGGATCGTGGACTGGCATACGGTGATGGTCATTTCACCACCATGCTGGTGAGGGAAGGGAAGGTACTCTGGTGGCAGGACCATCTGGCCCGGCTGCAACATGCCAACGCCCGGCTTGGTTTTGGCGAGCACTCCTGGGACCTGCTTGCCGACGAGGCGGCGCAGCTTGCTTCTGGGCAGACACAGGCTGTCGTCAAGATAATGCTGACCCGGGGCGCCGGTGGGCGGGGATATGACGGCGCAGGCTGTGACACGCCCACTCGCATCGTCTCTTTGGCACCTTATCCTGAGCATTATCATGATTGGCAGCAAACCGGTATCAATGCCCTGGTATGCCAGCAGCAGCTTGGGGACAGTCCCATGCTCGCCGGTCTCAAGACGCTGGGGCGCCTCGAACAAGTGATGCTGAAGCGCGAACTTGCTGCGCGTGGCGGGGTCGAAGGTATAGTCTTGAACAGCCGGGGATTTCTGGTAGAAGGGGTCAGCGCGAATCTGTTTTGGCGTCGTGGTAGGACGGTGTTCACACCGGATCTCACCCGCGCCGGGATCGATGGCATCATGCGCAAGCGCGTGATGACGATGCTTAAACAGATGGGCATTGAACTGCGTGTCGCAGAGGCTCCATTGGAGTCACTCTGGCAGGCGGAAGAGGTCTGGCTGACCAATACCCTGATGGGGATTGTCCCGGTCACCAGCATCGGGGATATGCACTATCCCAGTCCGGTATTGATTCGCCGTTTACAGGAGCGCTTGGTCATTGAAGTTTAATCGGCTTTACACCCTGCTCGCGGGGGCGGCACTCTCTGTCGCCGTTGCCGGAGGGTACGTTTATCACAAGTGGCAACAGGTGGATACGCTCACCAACAAGGGGCCAACACGCCTCTTTACCGTCGAAAAAGGCGCCCATGCGGCGCGCCTGATTGCCGAACTGGGAGAGGGGGAAACCAGCCCCTGGGCGGTGCGCCTCTGGTTGCGCGGTCATCCCGAACTGGTGGCCATCAAGTCCGGCACCTATGAAATCAAGGAAGGGGCGCCGCTCAAGGAGACTCTCTCTCTCTTTGCTTCCGGCAAGGAGTTTCACTTCAGCCTGACCTTTGTCGAAGGGTCCCGTTTTGAGGATTGGCTGAAGCAACTTTCCAGCGCCCCCTATCTGGAGCGCCTGACTCTGGAGCAGAGCGAAACCGAGCTGGCTCAGGAACTCGGCATCGAAAATGGCAAGCTGGAGGGGTGGTTCCTGCCGGAAACCTACGCCTATACCACTCATGCCAGCGATCTTTCCATCCTGCGCCGCGCCTATCAGGACATGAAAACGTTCCTGAAGGCTTCCTGGGAGAAGCGTCAGGCCAATCTGCCCTACAAGACACCCTATGAGGCGCTCATCATGGCCTCCATCATCGAAAAAGAGACGGGCCAACCGGATGAACGAGCCCAGATTGCCTCTGTGTTCGTCAACCGTCTACGCCTTGGCATGAAGTTGCAGACCGACCCTACCGTCATCTACGGGGTGAAGGAGAGGTACGATGGCAACATTCGCCGCAGCGATTTGACAGACGTGAACCCCTACAACACCTATGTGATCGACGGTCTGCCTCCGACGCCCATCGCCATGCCGGGCAAGGCCTCCATCGAGGCGGCGCTCAACCCCAAATCGACCGACTATCTCTACTTCGTTGCCAAGGGGGGCGGTGCCCACTACTTCTCCAAGACCCTCGATGAACACAATCGGGCGGTGCGTGAATACATATTGAAGAAACCCTAATGTCTAAATTTATCGTGATTGAAGGATTGGAAGGGGCAGGGAAGAGCTCTGCGGTGCGCTATGTGACCGACTATCTGCAAGCCCACGGAGTTGCGCGGATCGAGTGCACCCGGGAGCCGGGCGGCACGCCGCTGGCGGAACGCATGCGGGCCATCGTCAAGGAAGTGCACGACGAGCGCCTGACAGTCGAGGCCGAGCTGCTGTTGATGTACGCCTCCCGGGTACAACTGGTGGAGACCCGGATCAAGCCTGCCTTGGTAGACGGCATCTGGGTAGTGGGCGATCGCCACGATCTCTCCTCCCAGGCCTATCAGGGGGGTGGCCGCGGCATCGATGCGAACCTCATCGGCGCCATCAAACGGGCGGTCCTCGGGGATTTCAAGCCGGATCTGACGCTCTATCTGGACATCGATCCTGCCATCGGCCTGCAGCGGGCCCGCCATCGCGGCGAGCTGGACAGGATTGAGCTGGAGCAGATCGGCTTCTTTGAACGTACCCGCCAGCGTTACCTCGAGTTGGCGGCCGCCGATGATTCCATCCAGGTCATCGATGCCGGGTTGCCCCCTGCGCAAGTCAAAGCCGCCATCGAGGCTGCCCTTGAGCATTATCTGGCAAGCGAGGGGCTATGTATCCCTGGCTGATCCCGGATTGGCATGCCCTGAGCGAGACGGCCCGGGCCGGACGGCTCGGGCACGCCTGGTTGCTGCTAGGAGATCCTGGTCTTGGCAAGGAGCAGCTTGCAGAGCGACTGGCGCGACTGCACCTGTGTCAGCATCCACAACGAGGTGAGCCTTGCGGTCAGTGCCACTCCTGCCAACTGTTTGAGAAGGGGCATCACCCGGATCTTGGCACCCTGGGGCCCGAGGGCAAGACCATAGGTGTCGAAGCCATCCGGGAGATTTGCAGCCGCCTCCAGAGCACATCCCAGCTCGGTCGCGGCAAGGTGGTGATCATTCAGGAGGCGGAGCGCATGACGGAGTCTGCCGCCAATGCTTTGCTGAAGACGCTGGAAGAGCCGGCTGGCGACAGTCTGTTGCTGCTCATCGCATCCCGGGTATCTCGCCTGCTCCCCACCATCTTGAGCCGTTGTCACAAGCATGTCTGCCAGCTCCCCTCTGAGGGGGAGACCCTTGCCTGGCTCGCCGAGCAGGGCCATCAGGCCACCCTGGCCCAGGTGCGGATCTGCCAGGGTGCGCCGCTGCGGGTGCTGAGCTACATCGAAGCACAGCAAGATGATGCCAGACGGGCATTGCTCGACGGATTTGTCTCGCTGGCATCGGCCCCCACCCGTGCGGCGAATGTCTGTGCCCAGTTGGCCGAGGATACTCAGGTCCGGCTGCACTGGTTGCAGCTCTTCCTGTGTGATGCCCTCAAGCTTCAGGCTGGCTGCGGCCATCATCAACTGGCAATGCCGGATCTTGCATCACTCAGCCAGCAACTGGCAGAGAAACACTCCAGCGAACGGCTCCTGGAAGCCGAACAGCAGCTGGTTATGCTGAAAGGGGCTTGTCAGCCAGGACAGCTTTCCAATCCCACCATCCATTTGATGAACTGGCTCAATCGCTGGTTATAAACAAGGTTGTCTATGTTACTCGTTGATTCCCATTGCCATCTCGATCGCTTGAGTTATGGTTCCAAGCAGACCGACATGGCCGATGTACTGGCCAAGGCGGCGCAGCAGAGCGTGGGATATTTTCTCTGCGTGAGTGTGACCCAGGCCCAGTTCCCGACCATGATGGAGGCCATCGCTCCCTATCCCCAGGTGTTTGCCTCCTGCGGTGTTCACCCGCTCAATCAGGATCCCGGGGTGGATGCTGCCTTGCTGCTGACTCAGGCGGCCGATGAGAGAGTGGTGGCCATTGGCGAAACCGGGCTCGACTACTTCTATTCACCGGAAAACAAGGATGTACAGCAAGCCTCTTTCCGCGAACATATCCGGGTAGCCCGGGCACTGAACAAACCGCTCATCATCCACACCCGGGATGCCCAGGAAGACACGCTGCGGATCATGCGAGAGGAGGGGGCCGAACAGGTGGGCGGAGTGCTGCACTGCTTCACCGAGTCCCTCGAAATGGCCGAGGCCGCGATGGCAATGGGGTTCTATATTTCCATCTCGGGAATAGCCACTTTCAAGAACGCCTCAGCCCTGCAGGCCGTGGTCAAGGCGTTGCCCCTGGAACGACTGCTGGTTGAAACCGACTCTCCCTATCTGGCACCGGTTCCGCACCGGGGGAGGGAGAACGAGCCGGCCTTTGTTCGCGACGTTGCCCAATTTATCGCGGATCTTCGCCAGATTCCGCTCGCTGAATTGGCGGAGGCCACCAGCCACAATTTCTTCGAGTTGTTCAAGTTGGCAAAGCGATAACAGACAACGCCCCGCATAGCGGCAATGCTGTTCAGATAAGCACTTTTTTGACTGATTATTCATAAATTGGATTTGAGTTGAGGGGGCAAGGCTGTGTCCAGTCGATCTTCCTCCAGCCTTTATCCAGCGGGGCTTGCAATAGAAAGAGGGAGGCATCATGCCTCCCTCGCTTTTTTGTCCTGATACTACGTGGACTGGAACTCAAATTCTCTTAAGTGAACAGCATTGCCGCATAGCGGGGCGTTTTACTATGACAATTTGCACTATCATGATCCATCCAAAAACAATCATGCCAAGTTGTTATCTCTCATTTTGTATGGTGGGTGCTGACGAGATTAAATCGCCAGCACCTGATAAAACGGAGCAGGGATGACAGAGTGCTTGAGGAATCAATGAGGGAGCTGAAATGGGTTAAAGCAGTCTTCATAAGTATCGATAATATTCATTATCGATACTTGATAGATCTGGAAGATCCTGTAAGATCCACCGAAACTCCGCTTTAAATCATAGAGTTAAGTGAACTACCCAAGCCTTCAAAACCCAGTTCAGCAATCCTTGCAAAGCGTCTTCGATCCTCAGCTGAACAGCCGGGCAAGACGCTTCCTGCGCAGTGCTAAAGCCGACTCCACCCTCAATGCCTATCAGGCAGATACCCGTATCTTTGTCTCCTGGTGCCAGCTCCACGGGCTGGAGCCCTTGCAGACGACACACCACGACATCATGAATTTTCTGGCGGATCAGGCCGACGGTATCCTGGCCAACTGGGTCTGGCTCGACAAGGAGGAAGGAAAGGGGGAGCTTCGCAACGGGGAACCTCGCAAACCGGCCACCCTGGTAAGACGGCTTGCCGGCATTCGCTATGCCTTCAAGCAGAAGGGGATCCACCCCATGCCGACCGAGCATGCGGAGATCAAGGAGATGATGCGGGGCATAGTACGGCTCGGTGATAACCGCAAACGCAAAACGGGGGCGCTGACCCTGAAACCATTGGCCTGCGTACTGGACGAGATAGATACCAGCAATCTGGCGGGACTTCGGGATTACACCCTGTTGCTGCTGATGTTCAGTGGCGCCTTGCGCCGATCGGAAGCGGCCAGGATCGAGGTGGATGACGTGCAGTTTGTGGGGCAGGGGATACGCCTTCGTCTCAAACCAAGCAAACATCAGCTCCATGAATCGGAGATAGCACTCATTCCGGGCACCCGGTATTGCCCAGTGTCTGCACTGCAACAATGGCTGAAAAGAAGCCGGATTGCTGAGGGCCCCCTGTTTCGCCGGATGAATCGCTGGGGACAGCTGATGGCAGATCCCCTGGGGCCGCAAGGCATCAACCTGATGATCAAGCGGCGAACCGGTCAGGCCATCGACGATCTCCACGTCAGTGGCCACAGTTTGCGGCGGGGGTTCATCACCTCGGCGGTGACGGCGGGCAAACCGATGAACAAGATCATCGAGGTGACCCGGCACAAGGACATGCGCACCTTGCAGGAATATTTCGATGATGCACACAAGTTCTCGGATCACGCCCTGGATGGGTTGTTATAGAGAACCGCGCCTCTCTATTTTTTATGTTAAATGATATCCTGTTGATCTGGTGGTATATTCATGTCGTCCTCCACAGACATCATAACGGCGGGAGAGGCGTAATCCGATTTACTTTCGTAGAAGATGCCAACGAAAAATGAGAGATAACATTCACGATGTAGACATGTCGGAAGGTCACGATAGCCAGGAATTGAAGAAAAGCGCTGCGCAAGAGAATGCCGAACGGCAGCGCCAGCACGTGAAGCGCAAGCAGGAAACCCACAGCCGGTTGCAATGCTGGATAAGCAATCGTCATGCAGAGAGGTTGGCCATGCTGGGGCAACAACTGGAAGACAGTCAGGCCTCCATCATCGAGCAGGCGATCGATCTGCTCTATCAGCACGAACTGCAACAAACGACCAACGCGCAGCAGAGCGATCTCCCCGAGTCGGCAGACATGCTCGAATAGACGATGGTATCGTGCCGGCATGGTTGAAAAAGGGGGAACCGCAGAATTCGGAAAAAATCGTACGCTAAGCTAACGGTGTTCTCGTGACAGCTCTTTGACTAGGCTTTCTAAGGCCATTCTGATAGCCCTGACTTCCTGAAAAGCCATGGCTAAAATTTGTGCGGCTAAAAGGGATAACCGATGGTAAAGTAAGTTATCCCTGTCGAGATACTGAAAAGCGTTATCCTCGTTTTTCCCAAAACTGTTTTGCCAGTTCGCTCAGAGCGCTAGTTAACTGAGCGACAGATTTCGCACTTTGCAAATTATTCTGCCCGGTCTGTACATTGGTATCAGCAGCATCGCGTATATTGATAATACTGCGGTTTATGTCTTCACTTACTGCTCCCTGCTGCTCGACCGCAGTCGCTATTTGCGCGTTCATGTCGGTAATTTCGTTAACGCGTTGGCCAATTCCATCAAGAGCTGTAGCTGCTTCCTCTGCGTGAGCTACACTCGTGTGCGCTTGCCGACTACTTTGCTCCATGACTGTAACAGCGGATTGCGCTCGCTCTTGTAGAGCGCTGATCATGCTTTGAATATCCGTTGTCGATTGCTGTGTGCGAGCAGCAAGACTGCGAACCTCATCGGCGACAACAGCAAAACCACGCCCCTGCTCACCAGCACGCGCGGCCTCAATTGCTGCGTTGAGTGCCAACAAATTCGTTTGCTCGGCGATCCCTCGTATAACGTCAAGAACTTTTGATATCTCGTTACTTTGACCTTCAAGCTCATGAATAACCTGAGCGGCTTGCCTAATTTCACCTTCAAGGGCAGTGATTGACTGGCTTGTGTGGGCTACCAGACGCTGGCCAGATGCCGTCTCAGTGTCTGCTCTTCCGGCCGCATCTGCAGCATGCTGTGCATTGCTCGCAACCTCTTGAATGCTTGCCACCATTTGGTTTACTGCCGTTGCTATTTGATCTGTCTCTGCCTGCTGCTCAACTGTAAGTACATTGCTTGACTCAATATCCTTTAGTAGGCCTCGGGTGTGTTCGCTAAGCCGATTTGATGCATCACCTATGCGACCTACTATGGCGCCTGTTTCAGCTTGCATCATTCGTAAAGC
Source organism: Aeromonas sp. QDB18 (assembly GCF_027705325.1). NCBI lineage: Bacteria > Pseudomonadati > Pseudomonadota > Gammaproteobacteria > Aeromonadales > Aeromonadaceae > Aeromonas > Aeromonas sp. QDB18. The sequence goes on along the minus strand of NZ_JAPDBQ010000085.1, from coordinate 2,561 downwards.
AAACTCTATTTGGCCAAACTCATCGGTGCGCCCAGTGTAGAGGGATTGACTTAATGGGTTATTGGAAATATTCCTGGCTCTTTCAACCAGTCTTCCAAGAGGAGAGAGAATAGCCAAAACACTAACAGAGCTTAAGCTTCCTGACATTAAAGTGGCTAACAATAAGCTGCTTATTGATGTATCAGTAAGCATGCCGGCAGCCATTGCGCTTGATATAATACTACCCCATATGAGCAAGAGTATTTTCACGGAAAAGCTAGCAGCCAATTTCGGCCTCGCGGCCTTCCCGCTTCTCAATTGAGCATATAATTTTTCCGCAGCCAAAACCTGCTCAGGTTCAGGCTTGGTCCTTACAGACTGGTATTCAACAATCGAACCATTCTTAGGGAAAGTGCGAACAAGTATCCCACGAACAAAAAATGAAAATTTTAGTCATTTAATATCAATTGGTTACCAGTAAATTCTCTCGTGCCATATGACTTATTCGCACCTTCCTTAATCTTCTTAGCGGGATTGCCGCCAACGATAGCGTAAGGCTCCACATCTTTTGTCACCAACGAGCGGCTGCCTATCACCGCACCGTGCCCGATCTTGATTCCGGGCATGACCATTGCCTCAGAGCCGATCCAAACGTCATTGCCAATGACAGTATTACCTGCTTTTTGGAAGGCATCGAGTGCGCTTGAGAATGCAGGTTCTTCCTGCATATAAAAGAACGGGAAAGATGATGCCCAGTCGTACCGATGCCCCTGATTGCCAGCCATGATAAAGGAAGCCCCACTCCCGATAGAGCAGAAACTACCGATGATCAACTTATCAACGTCATCACGGTCCGGAAACAGATACCGTGCGCAGTCATCGAATGAGTGCCCATGATAGTAGCCAGAGTAATAGCTGTACCGCCCAACTTTGATATTGGTGCATATTCCGGCCGATCATGAACACCAATTCCGATTCAACGTGAACACCATTTCCGGACCAATGTGAACGCTCATTCCGGTTCAACCTGAACACTTCGCCCCTCCTTTCCGGAAACAGTGTTCAACATCCCGGAATCACTGTTCACATTCACCGGAATCATCCTTAACGCATTGATTTAAAAACCTTTGATACGCTCTCCCTTTTGCCAGGGAAGAGCCTATGTCTGCCAAGAGGATTGCAATGCGTAAAATTCGTGAAGTGCTGCGACTGCGGCTGGAAGCTGACCTCTCTGTTCGCCAAATCAGTATCTGTACCAAGGTCAGTGTCGGCTCCATCCAGAAACTCCTCAAAAGTGCCCAGGCGCTCGGCCTTACCTGGCCCTTACCTACCGAGCTTGATGATGGCCGACTGGCTGCCCTGTTCTATCCGCAGGCCGATACCACCATCTCGGCCCGCCATGTTGTGCCGGATTGGCCCTCTGTCCATCAGGAGCTCAAGCGCAAGGGGGTCTCCAAACAGCTGCTCTGGGAGGAGTACACCCAGCGCTATCCCAATAGCTGTTACAGCTACTCCCAGTTCTGTGACCGTTACAAGTCCTGGTGTCAGTTGCAAAAGCGCTCCATGCGCCAGATCCACAAGGCGGGGGAAAAGCTCTTTATCGACTACTGCGGGCCCACGGTGCCCATCGTGTCGCCGACTACGGGTGAGGTCCGTCAGGCACAAGTCTTTGTCGCCGTGCTCGGTGCGTCCAACTACACCTTTGCCGAGGCCACCTGGTCACAGTCACTGCCGGACTGGCTGCAAAGCCATGTCCGTGCCTTTGAGTTTTTCGGCGGGACACCGGCACTGCTGATCCCCGACAACCTCAAGAGCGGTGTCAGCAAGGCTTGCCGATACGATCCCGAGCTCAACCCCAGCTACCAGCAGTTGGCCGAGCACTATCAGGTGGCGGTGATGCCAGCTCGTCCTTACAAGCCCAAGGACAAGGCCAAGGCGGAGGTGGGTGTGCAGATCGTCGAGCGCTGGATCCTGGCCCGTCTACGCCATCAGACCTTCTTCTCGCTTGCCGAACTCAACCAGTGCATCCGTGCCTTGCTGAACGAACTCAACGAGCGTCCGTTCAAGCAACTGCCCGGTAACCGACGTGACGCATTTGAGCAGTTGGACCGCCCGGCACTGGGACCACTGCCGGTGCATCCCTATCGCTATGTCGCCATCAAAACGGTCAAGGTCAACATCGACTATCACGTCAGTTATGAGCAGCACCATTACTCGGTGCCACACCAGTATGTGGGTCAGCAACTGGAGCTCCATGCAGGCGACACACTGCTTCAGGTCTATCACCAGCAACAGCTGGTCGCGAGCCATCCACGTAAAACCATCCCGGGGATGAGCACGCTCCCTGAGCACATGCCGGAACGTCACAGCAAGCAGCAACGCTGGACCCCAGGGCGTCTTAAACAGTGGGCTGCTGACATCGGACCGAGCACCTTGTGCTGGGTTAGCGAACGGTTGGAAGAGAAAGCCCATGCCGAGCAGGCATACCGACTCTGCCTGGGGCTGCTGAGTCTTAGCCGGGAGTATCCGCCATCACGGGTTGAAGCCTGTTGCCAGTTGGCCAACCGGGAAGGTCTGGTGCG
>NZ_JAPDBQ010000084.1:0-18061 GCF_027705325.1 Aeromonas sp. QDB18 | reverse complement strand
ACCAGCGGGGCTGACGCCCCGGCGAAATTCCCCTCCCACCTACGTCGGAGGGAGTCCCCTTTCGCATTTAAGATGGTGTCGGTCACCACCCTCAATGAGACGCTGAGGCGACAGTTGGAGCCCAGGGCCAGCACGGGGGTTGGGCGGATCAAGGTGATCGAACGACTGGCCAAGGCCGGTGTGCCGGTCGGCGTGCTCGCCGCCCCCATGATCCCCAGGCTCAACGAGCCTGAACTGGAACAGATCATCAAGGCCGCCGTCGACGCCGGGGCGGGCGGTGCGGATTACATCTTGCTGCGATTGCCCCACGAGCTCACCACCCTCTTTTGCGACTGGCTCGATACGCACTATCCCGGCCAGAAAGAGGCGATCCTCAACCAGCTGCGGGCAAGCCGGGGTGGCTCACTCAACAGCGCCACCTTTGGCAGCCGCATGCGAGGTGAAGGACTGTTTGCCGACCTGCTCGCCCAGCGCTTTCGCCTGATCAGCAGGCGGCTGCAACTGGGCAAGCGCCATATGGCACTCAATACAGCCGCCTTCATCCGCCCGGGCGAGCAGTTGCGTCTGTTCTGAGCACCGTCAGCCCCGTGGTCTCGGCGGGCAGCTCCCCGCTGGGTGGCGCTGTGCAATCAGCTCCGCAGGCAGGCGTGATGGCTCGTGCGCCACCTCCTCCTCATCCACCCTAAGGCGCGCCTTCTCCTGCCCTCCCCACATCCGGCTCCACCAGATTTCCCACATTACCCAGCTCGTCATAACAGTGCTCCTGGCAAGCGATGCCTGCCTCTGTGGTGGCCTCATTCAACGCAGGCAGCATGGCTGGCCGTCATGACAGGGCCATGACAGCCGAGTGAAGGAATCGTGTTGATGCGATGGGACCAACCCTGCATATCAGGAAGATGACGCCGTGGCAGGCAGGGCTGCATGCACGGCAGACGGAGCCTGGCAGCAGAAAAGAGGGCGCCAGGGCAAGCACAGGGACGGGGAGAGCCTGCGGTGAGGCGGACAAAAAAAGAGCGACCATCAAGGTCGCTCTTTTGCACCGGACAAAGGGGGACGATTACTCGTCGCCCGCCTCCCCGGTATCGACGGCGCCAGCGTCCGCTGCGGTGTCGGTGCCTTCAGACACCTCCCCTTCAACAGCCAGGGCCTCGGTTTCCTCTTCGTCGCTCTCGGCAACGCGCTGCAGACCGACTACGGTCTCGTCTTCACCGGTACGGATCAGACGCACACCGCCGGTGTTGCGGCCGATGACGCTCACCTCGGACACCCGGGTACGAACCAGGGTACCGCCGTTGGTGATCAGCATGATCTGGTCGGTATCTTCGACCTGGATCGCATCGATTACCTTGCCGTTGCGCTCATCCACCTTGATGGAGATGACGCCCTGGGTACCCCGGCTCTTGGTCGGGTACTCGTCCAGCGCGGTGCGCTTGCCGTAGCCGTTCTCGGTGGCGGTGAGGATGGCACCATCGCCACGGGGCACGATGAGGGAGACCACCTTGTCACCGGCGCCCAGCTTGATGCCGCGCACGCCAGCAGCGGTACGACCCATGGGACGTACGCCCTTGAAGGTGCCCTTGCTTTCGGTGCCTTCGCCGTTGTCACTGCCATCATCATCGTTGCCGGCGTCGTCATCGGTGTCGACTTCGTCAGTGGCATCGGCATCGGCGCGACCGCTGCCTTCCGCGAAGCGAACCACCTTGCCCGCATCGGAGAAGAGCATGATCTCGTTGCTGCCATCTGTGATGTCCACCCCGATCAGCTCATCACCCTCTTTGAGGTTGATGGCACGGATACCGGAGGAGAGCGGACGGCTGAAGTCGGACAGGCTGGTCTTCTTCACGGTACCGTTGGCGGTAGCGAAGAAGACATACTTGTTGGCGTCATATTCTTTCACCGGCAGGATGGCGGTGATGCGCTCACCCTCATCCAGCGGCAGCAGGTTGATGATCGGACGACCGCGGGCACCACGGGACGCTTCCGGCAGCTGATACACCTTGAGCCAGTAGACCTTGCCACGGGTGGAGAAGCACAGAATGGTGTCGTGGGTGTTGGCCACCAGCAGACGCTCCACAAAGTCCTCTTCCTTGATCCGGGTGGCCGACTTGCCACGACCACCGCGGCGTTGGGCCTCGTAGTCGGAGAGCGGCTGATACTTCACATAGCCCTGGTGAGACAAGGTAACGACCACGTCTTCCGGGGTGATCAGATCTTCGATGTTGATCTCGGCGCTGGACATGCTGATCTCGGTGCGACGCTCGTCGCCGTACTGCTCGCGCACGGCCAGCAGTTCGTCACGGATCACTTCCATCAGGCGCTCGGGGCTTGCCAGGATGTGCAACAGCTCGGCGATGAGATCCAGAAGAGACTGGTACTCTTCCAGGATCTTCTCGTGCTCGAGGCCGGTCAGCTTGTGCAGACGCAGGTCAAGGATGGCCTGGGCCTGGATCTCGGTCAGGAAGTACTGCCCTTCACGGATGCCGAACTCCGGCTCCAGCCACTCGGGGCGAGCCGCGTCGTCGCCCGCTTTTTCCAGCATGGCGGCCACGTTGCCGAGTTCCCAGCCCTTGGCTACCAGGGCGGCTTTCGCATCCGCCGGGGTCGCACTGTGGCGAATGAGCTCGATGATGGGGTCGATGTTGGCCAATGCCACCGCCAACCCTTCCAGGATGTGCGCCCGATCCCGCGCCTTGCGCAGTTCGAACACGGTCCGGCGGGTCACCACTTCACGGCGGTGCAGCAGGAACGCATCCAGGATCTCTTTGAGGTTCATCACCTTGGGCTGGTTGTTGTCCAGCGCCACCATGTTGATGCCGAACGTGGTCTGCATCTGGGTGTGCTTGTAGAGATTGTTCAGCACAATCTCGCCGGACTCGCCGCGCTTGATCTCGATGACGATGCGCATGCCGTCTTTGTCGGACTCATCGCGCAGGGCGCTGATGCCCTCGATTTTCTTCTCTTTGACCAGCTCGGCGATCTTCTCGATCAGGCGAGCCTTGTTCACCTGATAGGGGATCTCGTGAACGATGATGGTCTCGCGACTGGTCTTCTCGTCCACTTCCACCTCGGCCTTGGCCCGCACATAGACGGAGCCGCGACCGGTACGGTACGCCTGCACGATGCCGGAACGGCCGTTGATGATGCCGCCGGTGGGGAAATCCGGACCGGTGACATGGGTCATCAGCTCGTCAATGGTGAGGTCGCCGTTTTCGATCAGCGCCAGGCAACCGTTGACAATCTCGGTGAGGTTGTGAGGCGGGATGTTGGTCGCCATGCCCACCGCGATACCGGAGGAGCCGTTGACCAGCAAGGTGGGGACCTTGGTGGGCATGACAGCCGGGATCATCTCGGTGCCGTCGTAGTTAGGCACCCAGTCCACGGTCTCTTTGTCCAGATCGGCCAGCAGCTCGTGGGAGATGCGCGCCATCCGCACTTCGGTGTAACGCATGGCCGCGGCGTTGTCGCCGTCCACCGAACCGAAGTTGCCCTGACCGTCGACCAGCATGTAGCGCATGGAGAAATCCTGCGCCATGCGGACGATGGTGTCATACACGGCGATGTCGCCATGCGGGTGATATTTACCGATTACGTCACCGACCACACGGGCCGATTTTTTATAGGGCTTGTTCCAGTCGTTCCCCAGCTCGTTCATTGCATACAGAACGCGGCGGTGAACCGGTTTCAAGCCATCACGCACATCCGGCAGAGCTCGTCCTACGATCACGCTCATGGCGTAATCCAGATAGGAACTCTTGAGCTCTTCTTCGATGTTGACCGGCGTGATCTCTCTGGCCAGATCGCTCATAGAAAGCCTTAATCCCTAATTAGTTGTTCTTTGGCTTAAACAGCGCGACATGGTAACACACTGAGCCAAATACATTAAGCCACAAATCCGATGAGCACATCGGGCTGGTGCGACGAAGTCGGTCCGTTATAATGCGCGCCAGGACAATAGATTGCGCGCGCCCAGCCCGCTGCGCGCCTTGCCACAGGATCATCAAAACATGAATAGTGATGCCAATGTCGATCTGACAGAAATCGCCAAATTTGAAGCCATCGCCTCCCGCTGGTGGGACATGGAGGGCGAATTCAAGCCGCTGCATCAAATCAACCCGGTGCGCCTTGACTGGATCACCGACAAGAGCGGCGGCCTGTTTGGCAAGCGCGTGCTCGACATCGGCTGCGGTGGCGGCATCCTCTCCGAGAGCATGGCCCGCCGGGGGGCCCGGGTCACCGGCATCGACATGGGCAAGGAACCCCTCGGCGTCGCCCGCCTGCACGCGCTGGAACAAGGTGTGGAGCTCGAGTACCGCCAGATCACCGCCGAAGCCCACGCCGATGAAGCGCCTGGCCAGTATGACGTGGTCACCTGCATGGAGATGCTGGAGCACGTGCCGGACCCGGCCTCGGTGCTGCGCGCCATCGCCACCCTGGTACGGCCGGGGGGCAAGGTGTTCGTCTCCACCATCAACCGCAACCCCAAAGCCTATCTGATGATGATCCTCGGGGCCGAGTACCTGTTGAAGATGGTCCCCAAGGGCACTCACGATCACAAGAAGTTCATCACTCCCGCCGAACTCTGTCGCATGGGGGAAGCGGCGGGCCTGCTGGTGCGGGACATGAGTGGCGTTCACTACGCCCCGCTCTCCAACAGCTTCAAGCTCGGCAAGAATGTCGACGTCAACTACATGGTGGCGTTCGAGCGCCCGGAGCAAGGCTGATGAGCACACCTCACCCGATGCCCCTTGGCTGCGTGCTGTTTGATCTGGACGGCACCCTGCTCGACACCGCGCCAGACCTTGGCGCCGCCGTCAATCACGTGCTGATAAGCGAAGGCTTTGCCCCGCTCTCTGACGACATCATCCGCCAGACCACCTCCCACGGGGCCCTGGGGCTGCTCAGGGCCGGTCTTGGTGACGAGCTGCTCGAGGAGCTGGGGGCCACCCGCCTTCGCACCGCTCTGCTCGACTACTACGCCGCCAACCTCTGCGTCGGCACCCGCCCCTATGAAGGCATGGTGGATCTCATCGAGTGGCTCGACGAGAAAAAGCTGCCCTGGGGCATTGTCACCAACAAGCCGGGTTTTCTCACCGAACCGCTCTTGGCAGCCCTGCCCGAACTCGCCAGTTGCGGCGTGACGGTGAGCGCCGACACCCTGCCGGTGCGCAAGCCCGACCCCGCCCCCATGTTCTTTGCCTGCGAGCGGCTCGGCATCGCGGCCAGCCAGTGTCTCTATGTGGGGGATCACGTGCGCGACATCGAGGCCGGCCGCAATGCCGGCATGCGTACCGCGGTGGCTGGCTGGGGTTATCTCAATGATGACGAGGATCCGGCCCTCTGGGGCGCCGATCTTCACTTTGATACCGTGCAGGCCCTGCACCACTGGCTGCGCTACGAGCTGAGCTGACACGTTCATTGCCCATGAGCGACAAGGCATCCGGATAGAGGTGGATCTGCGGGGCAACTTTGATGTTGTCCCGATGGCCATGTGGGCATCTGCCCCGGCGCGCAGCTCCCCCCGCAGCACACCAGAGGGATCCCGGACGATCCCTCTTTTTATGGGCTTGGCAACCCCCCGAACGGCGTAACAGGACACCTTTTGACCCTGACTGCACAAGGGATGAGCAGACCGGATTTGCTAGTAAAAACACCCTGCTTTCGCAAGCAAAAAAAGTTATTTTAATTTTCCATCTTCGATCGCCGGACTTGCATTTGACGGATCGGATGGATGAAAACCCGTTCGCTGTGAGCGTCCACTAACTCCCGTCCCGACACCCACAATTTATCCACAGCTAATGCGTTATCCACAGATTGCATTACCGCATCGACCTCACTATCTTGTAGTTCGCATTAAAAATAACACTACATCTTGTGATTCATCGCACAATCCCTGCCCAGTTTCCCTCGACAGACGGAGCCGGGTTGCGCCATTGTGCGATGGCTTTTCGGGAATCAACCGATACCGGCAGGTATCAATGAAAGGGGTCATCAGCCAATGAACTTGTTTGTGACGAAGCGTAACGGACACAAAGAACCCATCGATCTGGATAAAATTCACCGTGTGCTCGACTGGGCTGCCGAGAAGCTCGACAACGTGTCGGTCTCCCAGGTGGAGCTCAAGTCCCACATCCAGTTCTATGACGGTATCCGTACCGCCGACATCCACGAGACCATCATCAAGGCTGCTGCTGACCTCATCTCCGAGCAAAGCCCGGACTACCAGTACATGGCTGCCCGTCTGGCCATCTTCCACCTGCGCAAGAAGGCCTACGGCCAGTTCGAGCCGCCCCACCTGTATCAGCACGTCGCCAGACTGGTGGACATGGGCAAGTACGACAAGCACCTGCTGGAAGACTACACCCAGGCGGAATTTGAGGAGCTGAACGGCTACCTCGATCACTGGCGCGACATGGACTTCTCCTACGCGGCGGTCAAGCAGCTCGAAGGCAAGTACCTGGTACAGAACCGCGTCACCGGCGAGATCTACGAGAGCCCGCAGTTCCTCTACATCCTGGTAGCAGCCTGCCTCTTCTCCAAGTATCCGAAAGATACCCGTCTGGACTACATCAAGCGCTTCTATGATGCGGTCTCGACCTTCAAGATCTCCCTGCCGACCCCGATCATGAGCGGGGTGCGCACCCCGACCCGCCAGTTCAGCTCCTGCGTGCTGATCGAGTGTGACGACAGCCTGGATTCCATCAATGCCACCGCCAGCGCCATCGTGCGTTACGTTTCCCAGCGCGCCGGCATCGGCATCAACGCCGGTCGCATCCGTGGTCTGGGCAGCCCCATCCGTGGCGGCGAAGCCTTCCACACCGGCTGCATCCCCTTCTACAAATACTTCCAGACTGCGGTGAAGTGCTGCTCCCAGGGCGGCGTGCGCGGCGGTGCGGCCACCCTGTTCTACCCGCTGTGGCACACCGAGGTGGAGAGCCTGCTGGTACTGAAAAACAACCGCGGCGTGGAAGAAAACCGTGTTCGTCACATGGACTACGGCGTGCAGATCAACAAGCTGATGTACCAGCGCCTCATCAAGGGCGGCGACATCACTCTGTTCTCCCCGTCCGATGCACCAGGCCTCTATGACGCCTTCTTCGCGGACCAGGACAAGTTTGAAGCGCTCTACGTCAAGTACGAGCAGGATCCGGCCATTCGCAAGAAGACCCTGAAGGCGGTGGATCTCTTCTCCCTGATGATGCAGGAGCGCGCCGGTACCGGTCGCATCTACATCCAGAACGTGGATCACTGCAACACCCACAGCCCGTTCGACCCGTCTGTGGCGCCGGTACGCCAGTCCAACCTCTGCCTCGAGATTGCGCTGCCCACCAAGCCGCTCAACAACGTGGATGACGAGGACGGCGAGATTGCCCTGTGCACCCTCTCCGCCTTCAACCTGGGCGCCATCGAGAAGCTGGAAGATCTGGAAGAGATGGCCGAGCTGGCCGTGCGCGCTCTGGACGCCCTGCTCGACTATCAGGACTACCCGCTCAAGGCCGCCAAGAAGGGCAGCATGAACCGCCGCACCCTGGGTATCGGCGTCATCAACTACGCCTACTACCTGGCGAAAAACGGTGCCCGCTACTCCGATGGTTCCGGTCTGGCCCTGACCCACCGCACCTTCGAGGCGATCCAGTACTACCTGCTGAAGGCCTCCGTGCAACTGGCCCGCGAGTTCGGCCCCTGCCCAGCCTTCAACGAGACCACCTATGCCCAAGGTATCCTGCCCATCGATACCTATAAAAAGGATCTGGACACCCTGTGCAATGAACCCCTGCACCTGGACTGGGAAACCTTGCGCGAAGAGATCAAGACCGTGGGTCTGCGCAACTCCACCCTGACCGCCCTGATGCCGAGCGAGACCTCCAGCCAGATCTCCAACGCCACCAACGGCATCGAGCCGCCCCGCGGCCTGGTGTCGGTGAAAGCCTCCAAGGACGGCATCCTCAAGCAGGTGGTGCCGGAGTACCACCGCCTGAAGGATCAGTACGAACTGCTGTGGAAACAGCCGAGCGTCGACGGTTACCTGCAGCTGGTCGGCATCATGCAGAAGTTCGTGGATCAGGCGATCTCCGCCAACACCAACTACGACCCGGCCCGCTTCGAAGGCAACAAGGTGCCGATGAAGCAGTTGCTCAAAGACTTGCTGACCGCCTACAAATACGGTCTCAAGACCCTCTACTATCACAACACCCGTGATGGTGCCGACGACACCCAGACCGATCTGCAAGATGACGGCTGCGCTGGCGGGGCTTGCAAGATCTAACCGCGAAACGCACTGATAAACCGGGCGGGAGCATCAAGCTCCCGCCCTCCTGTTTTCCCTATTTCACGGCATTCGAACCATGGCTTACTCTACTTTTTGCCAGACCCAAAACGATCAGCTCAAGGAGCCGATGTTCTTCGGCCAGTCGGTCAACGTGGCCCGTTATGATCAGCAAAAGCACGACATCTTCGAGCGGCTTATCGAGAAACAGCTCTCCTTCTTCTGGCGCCCGGAAGAGGTGGACGTCTCCCACGACCGCATCGACTTCCAGGCTCTGCCGCCCCACGAGCAGCACATCTTCATCTCCAACCTGAAGTACCAGACCCTGCTGGATTCCATTCAGGGCCGCAGCCCCAACGTGGCCCTGCTGCCCCTGGTCTCCATCCCGGAGCTGGAGACCTGGATCGAGACCTGGGCCTTCTCCGAGACCATCCACTCTCGCTCCTACACCCACATCATCCGCAACATCGTCAACAACCCGGGCCAGGTGTTCGACGACATCGTGACCAACGAGCAGATCTTGAAGCGCGCCGGCTCCATCAGCCACTTCTATGACGATCTCATCGAGGCCACCTCCGTCTATCACCTGCACGGTGAGGGGACCCACCGGATCGGGGATCGCGAAGTCACCATCAGCCTGCGGGAGCTCAAGAAGAAGCTCTACCTGTGCCTGATGAGCGTCAACGCCCTCGAAGCAATCCGCTTCTACGTGAGCTTCGCCTGCTCCTTCGCCTTCGCCGAGCGCGAGCTGATGGAAGGCAATGCCAAGATCATCAAGATGATCGCCCGTGACGAAGCGCTGCACCTGACCGGCACCCAGCACATGCTGAACCTGATGCGCAGCGGCAACGACGACCCCGACATGGCGGAGATCGCCGTCGAGTGCGAGCAGGCCTGCTTCGAGCTGTTCAAGGAAGCAGCCCTGCAGGAGAAGGAGTGGGCCGAGTACCTGTTCCAGGATGGCTCCATGATCGGCCTGAACAAGGACATCCTCTGCCAGTACGTGGAATACATCACCAACCTGCGCATGGCGGCCGTCGGCCTGCAACCGGCCTTTGCCGGCACCAAGCAGAACCCCATCCCCTGGATCAACACCTGGCTCTCCTCCGACAACGTGCAGGTGGCGCCCCAGGAAGTGGAAGTGAGCTCCTATCTGGTGGGTCAGATAGACAGTGAAGTGCACGCCGACGATCTGGGTGACTTCGAGCTGTGATGCTAGGCGACCTCTGCTGGCAGGCCATGATGCGGGAGAGCGACGTCCGTGAGTGACGCCACCGCCACCCTGAACGCGCCCCTGCATACCGCCACCACGGCGCCGGAGGGGCAAGCCCCCCAGGTACAGACCCTGGACGGTGTGCTGCACCCCCATCCCGGCGAAAGCCTGCTGGAGACCCTGGAGCGCCACCGTCATCACGTGGAGTTCCAGTGCCGCAGCGGCTATTGCGGCGCCTGCCGCACCCCGCTGCTGGCGGGCAAGGTGCACTACGCCGCCATCCCGCTCGCCTTTGTCTCCCAGGGGGAGTGCCTCCCCTGCTGCTGTCAGCCGGTGGGCGCCATCAAGCTCGATATCCGAAAGGGCTGACGGCCCTTGTCGCCAGATCTGCCCCGCAAACAAAAAGCCGCCGGATTGCTCCGGCGGCTTTTTTCATGGGAATGTCCCGTCTCTTGAGGGAAATGAGGGACCATGACCCTCTTGCGTTACAACCAGGGGGCGGCGGTCGGCCCGTGGTGCAGACCCAGCTTCCAGACCCGGCCAAAGTGCTTGTAGTGACCGGCCGCGACACCGGCTTTCTCCCCCATGCCGTGGTAGAGGTCAAGGTGGCCCTTCTTCACCGCGCCCCCCACATCCAGCGCAATCAGCAGCCGCAGCTGGTGCTTGCCGGTCCAGTTGCCCTCTTTGTCCAGCAGCGGCACTTCCGCGAGGATAGGGGTGCCCATCGGCAGCAGGGTCTTGTCGGCAGCCACCGCCGCCATGGGCAAGAGCGGAATGCCGGCGGCCCCCACCACGTCGTTGGTGGGACGGCGCTCGAAGAAGACATAGGAGGGGTTCTGCTCCACCAGCTCCTTCACGCTCTCTTCCGGCTGACGATTGGCCCACTCCTTGATGGCCTTCATGGACATCTGCTCCTTGGGCACTTCGCCACGGTCGATGAGCACCCGGCCAATGCTGACATAGCCGTGGCCGTTCTTGCCGCTGTAACCAAGGTACTGCAACCGGTCGTCATCGCCGTAGTGAACGAAGCCGGAACCCTGCACGTCCATCAGGAAGTTGTCGATGAGGGATTTGCTGTAGCCCAGCTCCAGCCCCCGGTTGGCCAGCGCCCCCCGGTGGATCTCGGCCCGGCTCGGGCAGCGACCGCCGCAGTTGGGCATGGCATAGATGGGATACTTGTACTGGGCGTCCGGGCGATGGCGCACCTCCAGCACCGGCGAGTAGTAGCCGGTGAAGAGCACGTTGCCCATGCGGTCGGCACCGCCAAGCTGCGCCAGGCTGATGCCGTACTGGGTGATATGGGCAGGATTGCCCCCATTGGCGACCCAGCGTGAGAGCTGACGGTAGAGCTCCCCATAGCGGCTCGCCATGCGGCCGGAGCGTTCCATCACCATCCGGCTCTGGGGACCGAACTTGCTGTAATCGGCGCGGGCGCGGCTGTTGACCCGCTCCACCCGCACCAGATCCCCCGGCAGGGTACCATCCAGATACTGCTTGCCCAGATTCACAGGGATCTCGCAGTTCAGAAAACATCCGGATTCCGCCTTCTTCTGGGGCACCTTGACCGGTTCAGGGTTGCCCGCACAACCGGCCAGCCCCACCACGGCGGCGGCCAACCAGTACGCATGTCTATTCATATGTCCTCATATAACACCGAGTGTCTTGCACGGCGGGGAAGATGCCAAAATTGCCCGGGGAAAGCAAACGCCTTCACGCCCCCGACGACGGATTTCTCCTGCCGTGATCTTCTGGGTTATAACAAGGTGACAAGGTGTGAGAGGTCATGGATGGAACAGCTCGAAATCTTCCCGCTCCAGAGCCCCTGTGTCGGGGTCTGCGAACTGAACAACAAGGGGTATTGCAAGGGATGCCTGCGAAGTCGCGAGGAGCGTTTCAACTGGCTTGCCATGACCCCTGCCCAGCAGCAGGAGGTGATGCGCCTGTGCCGCAGCCGCAAGGCCAGGGTCGAGGCCGCCCGCCGCAAGGCGCAGGCCGCAGAGGCGGCCGATCCGCCGCCCCCGCCGGGCTGGGATTTTTAAATCCCACGTTGCCCCTCCCCTCAACAAGAAAGGCGGCCCCAGGGCCAATGCTGTTCAGATAAGCACATTTTTGACTAATTATTCATAAATGCGACTTGAGTTGGGGGAGCAAGGCTGTTTCCAGTCGATGTTCCTTCAGCCTTTATCCAGCGTGGCTTGCAATAGAAAGAGGGAGGCATCATGCCTCCCTCATTTTTAGCCCTGATACTACGTGGACTGGAACTCAAATTCTCTTAAGTGAACAGCATTGGGCCCCAGGGCCGCCTTGTCATGAAGAGTGTGTCACGCCGTGACGTCCTCAGGCGGTCGCCAGCTTGGCCTGCTCCTCGCCACGCTTGAGCATGGCGTAGGCCACCCCGGTCACCAGAGAACCGGCGGCGATCGCCAGGATGTACATCATCACATGGCTGATGGCGTTCGGGATGAAGAGCACGAACAGACCACCGTGGGGTGCCACCAGCTCGCAGCCGAACAGCATGGAGAGCGCACCGGTCAGGGCGCCGCCCACCATGCAGGCCGGGATGACGCGCATGGGATCCTTGGCGGCAAACGGGATGGCCCCCTCGGAGATGAAACACAGACCCAGCACGAAGGAGGCCTTGCCCGCTTCCTGCTCCGCCTTGATGAACTTTCTGCTGGCCAGGAAGGTCGCGATCCCCATCCCCAGTGCAGGCACCATGCCGGCGGCCATGACCGCTGCCATGGGGGCATAGGTCTTGGAGGCGAGCAGGCCGACACCGAAGGCATAAGCCGCCTTGTTGACCGGGCCCCCCATGTCGAAGCACATCATGGCGCCGATGATGACACCCAGCAGCACGGCGTTGGCAGAGCCCATGTTGTTGAGGAACTCGGTCATGGCGTTCATGATGCCCGCCACCGGGCCACCCACCACGTAGATCATCACCAGACCGGTGAACAGGCTGGCAAAGAGCGGAATGATGAGGATGGGCTTGAGGGCTTCCAGGGTGACCGGCAGGCGCACCTTGTCGCTCAGGAACTTGGCGCTGTAACCAGCGAGGAAGCCGCCGACGATGCCGCCAAGGAAACCGGCGCCGAGCGAGCTTGCCAGCATACCGGCGATCATGCCGGGCGCCAGACCCGGACGGTCGGCGATGGAGTAGGCGATGTAGCCTGCCAGCACCGGGATCATCAGGGCGAAGGCGGAGCCGCCACCTATCTTCATCAGGGCCGCGGCCAGCGTCCCCTCTTCCTTGAACGCTTCAATGCCGAAGATGAAGGAGAGCGCGATGATAAGGCCCCCCGCCACCACCATGGGCAGCATGAAGGAGACACCGGTCAGCAGGTGCTTGTAGGGGCCCGCCTTTTCCTCTTTCTTGACCGCAGCCGCGCCGCTGTGGCGATAGACCTTCGCCTCGGTCCAGGCCTTGTCGAGCTCGGCCCGGGTTTTCTTCAGGGCAGCCCCCGTGCTGGTGCGATAGACCGGCTTGCCGTCAAAGCGCGCCATGTCCACCTCGATGTCAGTGGCGAGGAACACCAGATCGGCGGCGGCAATCTCGTCCGCCGTCAAGGCATTCTGGGCACCGACCGAGCCCTGGGTTTCGACGCGGATCTGGTGACCCAGCTGCTTGGCCATGGTCTCCAGGGCCTCGGCCGACATGAAGGTGTGGGCCACCCCGGTCGGGCAGGCCGTCACCGCCACGATGCGCTTGGCACCGCTGGCCGGTTTGGCAACGGCAGGTGCCGCCTCATGGCGATAGACGCTGGCACCGCTTCGCGCGGCGTCCAGCAGGGCAGCGGGATCCTGGAGCGCTAGATCCATGTCGCCCCGATAGAGCGACTTGCCGTCATAGGCGGCCAGATCCACCGGTGCGCTGGCAACGACCAGCACCAGGTCGGCGGCGGCAATCTGCTCTTTCGAGGGAACCTGACGGGGCTGCACGCTGGACTCGACGTCGAGGGTGAGCTCCCAGCCAGCCAGTTTGGCCTGCTGTTCTATCCGTTTTGCAGCGAGAAAGCTGGTGGCAATGCCCGCCGGGCAAGCCGTAACCAGAATTGCTTTCATTGGGCATCTCCTGAGTTAGCCATCAAATGGGGTTGGGGTTGAGTCGGTGCCAGATCATCCAGACGCTGTACGCGCACCTGCTCGAGTAACGGTTTGAGCACATTGATATCGTTGAAGCCGACCGCGACCTGGCTCACCGCCAGTGCCGAGACGGCGGTGGCCAGACGCAGGGTCTGCTCCGGCGTCCAGTCCAGGCTCATGCCATGGACCAGGCCCGCCACCAGGGAGTCGCCGGCACCCACGGTGCTGACCACCTCCATGCGCGGCGGAATCGCCTGCCAGGTGGCATCCGGTGCAAACCAGATGAGGCCGTCGGCACCATTGGAGATCACCACGTTGGGGATCCCGCTTGCCTGCAGCGCGCGGGCGCACTCGGCCTGCTCGCTCAGGGTCTTCACGGGACGACCGGCCCACTGGCTCAGCTCTTCCAGGTTGGGTTTGACCAGGGTCGGCGCCGCCTTGATCCCTTCGCTCAACGCCGCGCCGCTGCAATCGAAGATCACCTGCTTGCCCTTGGCCTTGAGCAGGCGGATCAGATGGCCACAGTAATCGGGGGACACCCCTTTGGGCAGGCTGCCCGCCAGCACGAACCAGTCGGTGTGGGGAGCCAGTCGCTCCAGCGCCGCTTCCAGGGCGCTGACATCGCCTTCCTGCACGGCGAGTCCCGGCAGATTGAGATCGGTCACCCGGCCGGATTGTTCGGAGATCTTGACGTTGATCCGGGTGTCGCCCGCCACGCGCACGAAGTGATCGGCAAGGGCACGTTCCTCGAACAGGGAGACGAAGCTCTGCTGGTTGCCCTCACCGAGCCAGCCGGTCAGGCCTACGTCACGGCCGAGATCTTTCAAGACCATGGCGACGTTGATCCCCTTGCCCGCGGCGCGCAAGTTGGCCTCGCTCACCAGATTGACCTCGCCAGGGTGCATGGCCTCCAGACGGGTGGTGAGATCGAGCGCGGGGTTGAGGGTGATGGTGACGATGTCCATCAGTGCGCCCCCTCGCCCAAGCCGGCGGCAATGGCTTCGCCAATGCCCTTGAGGGCTGCTTCGGCATCCGCTCCTTCGGCACGAAACGCCAGACGATGACCGCACTTGACCCCAAGCCCGATCACCTTCATCAGGCTCTTGGCAGAGACGGCTTCACCGCTGCCATCGAGGTTGGCGACGCGGATGTCGGATTCATACTCCTTGGCCACCTTGACCAGCATGGCGCCCGGACGGGCGTGCAGACCGTGAGGGTTGATGATGGTGAAGGTCTCGGAAAGCCCGCTCGCCGGACCCGCCTGCAACATGGCAAGACCGTCGCTGCCAGAGAGGGTGGCCAGCTGGCCGGCTGCGGCCAGCTTGGCCAGATTCTCGAGTTGCGGCAAATGGCCGCTATCTGCGGCACACAGCAGCAGCAGGGCGCTGACCGGCAATTCACCGACGTTCAGCGGGGTGCTCGGGGTGGCCAGCACCCAACCGGTCTGGGCCGCTTGCGCACGGGCCAGCCAGATGCCCTCCCCCAGGTGAACAGGCTGACTGGCCAGGAGGGCGCTCACCATGGCTGCGTCTCCCCAGCCTGCGGATTTGGCGCGGGCCGCAGCCCCCAGCAGCAACTGGTCCTGGTCGTCGGCCGGGAAGTCCGCCAGGGTCAGGTATTGCACCTCTTTGGCGCCAGTCGCGCCAGTCAGGATATTGATGATGGTCTCTTCGTCGGTCGCCCCCTTGAGCTGGGCTGCGGCCTGCTCGTCACCCAGCACGTGGGTGAGCTGGCGCAAGATCCCCAGGTGCTCATCGGACTTGGCGGCGATGCCGATGGCGACGTAGGCAATCTGCCCCTCGTCCCACTCGATGCCGTGGGGGAACTGGGCCACCATGACGCCGGTGCTCTTCACCAGATGACGGGTGTCCGTGGTGCCGTGGGGAATGGCGATACCGCTGCCAAGATAGGTGGCGTGCTGCGCTTCCCGCGCCAGCATGCCGTCCACGTAACCTGCTTCAACCAGACCGGCGTCGGTCAGTTTGCTTGCCAGCAGGGCGATGGCGTCCGCCTTGGTCGTCACCGATTGTCCCAGCAGGATTTGCTGTCGCGCCAACTTCAACATAGAGATTCTCCATCAGGTCCGGCTTCGCCTCGCTGCGTACCGGCTCAACTCAACTCGATTTTTGGGTAACTTGCCTGCTGACAATAGACGGTGATCTCTCGCTTTGGTGAGCCGGAACCCATTTCCAAGTGCAGATAATCATCCGTTACTGACAAGCTGAATCGTTTCAATTACACTCAGACTGAATCGTTTCAGCGCATTGTTCAAGATCCCGCAGAAAGTACGTTTCAATGATATGATCCCGCGCACACTTTTCGGCGCCCCAACCAGGAACCGGCGCGGGCCTTGCAACTCAAACAGAGCCAACATGATGAAACTGGATGAAATCGCCGCGCTGGCCGGTGTCTCTCGCACCACCGCAAGCTATGTGATCAATGGCAAGGCCGATCAATACCGCATCAGCCAGGCAACCCGCGACAAGGTGATGGCCGTGGTCCATGCCCACAACTATCAGCCGGACAGCCGCGCCGCTTCCCTGCGCGGCGGCCAGACCCGCACCCTCGGCTTCATCCTGCCCGACCTCGAAAACGCCAGTTACGCCAAGCTCGCCAAGCGCCTGGAGCAAGGGGCCCGCACCCAGGGTTATCAGTTGCTCATCGTCTGCTCGGAGGACGATCCGGACACCGAAAAGGAGCTGGCCCGGATGCTGGTGAGCCGCCATGTGGATGCGCTCCTGGTGGCAAGCTGCCTCCCCCCGGCGGATCCCTTCTACCTGGAGCAGCAGTCCCGGGGCGTGCAGATCCTCGCCATCGACCGTGCCATGGCCACCGAGCACTTCGTCACCGTGGCGAGTGAAAACCAGAAGGCGAGCCTGGACCTCACCGCCTCCCTGCTCACCCCGGCCATCGGTCATATCGCCTTGATCACTGCACTGCCGGAACTGACGATCAGTCAGGAGCGAAAAGCGGGCTTCGAACAGGCCATTGCCAGTCACAGTGCGACCCGCCACCTGTGTGAAGGGGCCCACTTCTCGCGCACCGAAGGGTATCGCCTGATCAAGACGCTCCATCAGCAGCTCGGCCAACTGCCCGAGGCGCTGATCACCACCTCCTACATCCTGATGGAGGGGGTGCTCGACTACCTGCTGGAGCAGGAGGCCGACATGAGCCAGCTCGCCATGGCTACCTTCGGGGATGACCGTCTGCTCGATTTCCTCCCCTTTGGCATCAACTCCCTGCCCCAGCAGCACGACGCCCTGGCAAGCCAGGCCCTGACGCTGGCCCTCAAGGCGGTCAATGGCGACTACCAGAGCGGCCTGCACTATGTGAGCCGTACCCTCAAACGCCGCCGCTGACCCGGCAACGACGCACCACCCCGGGGGCGGCCCGCAGTGCCAGCCCCTGAGCCTCCTCCCCCACACCTGCTTGTGTTCTCCCCTGTTGTCTCAGCTTTGCCCTTCGCCTTCTGGCTTTGAGGTGATCTGCCGGGCGGCAACCCCGCGCCAGGGCACGTTTATCGGCGCCTCGGCTCGCTATAAGTGAAAATGATGGCTTTTGGGAGTATGACCCGATGTTTGCTTATATCGGGCCAGTCGCACCACCAGGGCCCCGTGTTACCCTCTGCAAGCCCTGTTGCCGCCAACGCGGGCGCTCTCGATGTCGACCCGCAACGCAGCCTGACGGGCAGCCTCCCCCTGAGGGGCGCGTTTTTTCGGCGCATGGCGCAATGTGTCACTTTTTATTGCCACCCTTCGGCTTGCTACAGCACAAAATCCGCTTTTAAGGGGTTGTTTCCGCCATTTCAATCCGCTAACTTGGCAACCAATTTTTACAACTGACAGGTTTCAGGTACAGATGTATCCACACCGATATTGCTAGCCTCCGGCTTTTCCCCGGAGGCGCCTCCCGACACAGCCAACTGGCTCTCTCTTGTTTGCAACAGCGCCCCTCACTTTCGGATGGATGACATGAATACCAAGACCCTGGGTTGTACCCTGTTGATTGCCGGCACCACCATAGGCGCCGGCATGCTGGCCCTGCCGCTGGCCTCCTCGTCCCTGGGCGGCCCCGCCACCCTGATGCTGATGATCGGCCTCTGGGCCCTGATGGCCTTCACCGCCATGCTGCAGGTGGAAGCCAGCCTCAGCACCGGCAAGTGGTACCTGCACCAGCTGGCGGATCACCTGCTCGGCCCCTGGGGCAAGGGCATCGCCTCCTTCTGCATCCTGATGCTGTTCTACGCCCTGGCCTCCGCCTACATCAGCGGCGGCAGCAGCCTGCTGGCCCAGGCACTGGCCGATGCCGGCCTGCCCCTCGGCCAGGAGCAGGCGGCCTGGGTCTTTACCCTGCTGTTTGGCGGCATGGTGTGCGTCGGCACCAGGCAGGTGGATTACCTCAACCGCCTGATGTTCACCGTGAAGTGGCCTTGTTGCACAAATCGGGGAACTATCTAGCCAAGTGGTGATCTGATCTCCCGGATCAATCACCGAGCACAGTCG